>CAYFQZ010000029.1:0-5279 GCA_964345305.1 uncultured Ignavibacteria bacterium
ATTTTGCATTGAACCAAAAACTTACAGGAGGTGTTCCATGAAGTTCAAAACTGCTCTTGTTGTGACTGTCTTTGTGGCGGGTGTGTGCTTCATCGGCTCCGGCAGCATGGCCGAACCCAGAGTGCTGGAGATACTGGGGCAAACCGACACCTGGATCATCCAGGATACAGCCCGTATCATGAGTTACATCGACAGCTGCAACAAAGTCACCAACGATGCGCTGATGAACTCCGAGCATTGGCAGTCTACCTATGATGACCTGAACTTTCTGTTGGGAATAGACTTAGCGACCGGTGCCAACGTCGACAATACCGGCAGGTACTATTTCTTGATGCGAATCACCGGCCAGGTCCAGTCGCTCTTTTACATCGATTCGCCCATGGAATTCCCGCGTCAGCTGACTCCCAACAACTGGACCGACATGGGGATCAACATAGGTTATTACCGGCCGCATCCGTCGGGCAAGTACGTGCTGGTAGGTATACATCGGTACGGGAACGAAAACTTTGACATCCTGAAGTTCGACCGGGACGGCAAGTTCCAGCCTCTCTTAGCCGATCCAGCCATTCAATTCCGCAGCCTGGTCTTCAGGAACGAGGACGAGTTTTTCTGCATCTCCAACGACCGCAACACCCAGACTCTGATCAAGTATACCATCTCCACCGGCAAGACAGACACCCTCTATACCGAGCCCGGCTGGTTCAGCGTATCCGACTATAAGGACGGCAAACTGTCCCTGGTGCGGTGGCTCAGCTTCTCCGAAAGCCAGCTTTTCGTTCTGGATGAGGAGACCCTGAAGCCCAAGGACATAAGCAAGATCGGTCTGTATTGGGGCGGAGTGTTCACCAAGGACGGCAGGGTGCTTACCTATTGCGATGCCCTTTCAACCGAGGAGGAATTTGCCAAATTCGCTCTTATCGACCTCAAAAAGCCCAAGAAGTTGAATCTGGTGTATGATCCGAAGCTGGAGATAGACGATTACTCCTGGATGCCGGAGATCGGCATTGCCGTTTGCGCCGCCAACAGGGACGGATACTCCGAGTTCTTAACATTTGACCTTCACGGCAACAAGGTGGAGACGGCTCAGCCGGAGATCGGCGTGGTCATCGACCTTTCTTCCAACGATTATGGAGACGTGGTTTTTAGCTATAGTTCCCCTCGAGTGCCTCCCACTTCTTATCACTTCCGTCTGGGATGGGACAAAATCGAGCAGTTGGTTCCGGTAGCGACCTTTGGGTTCGATTTCTCCAAGATGGACGTACAAGTTATCCGCTATCCCTCCAAGGATGGCACCATGATCCCGTCTCTTCTGTATGTGCCCAAGGACGCTGAGAAGGACGGGAGCAATCCGGCTGTGGTAAGCTATCACGGCGGTCCGCCATCGCAGAGCCGTCCGTGGTTCCAGCGCAACATAGCCTTTGCCCTGAGCCGCGGGCTGATCATGATGTTCCCCAATGTTCGGGGTTCGTCCGGATACGGGCCCGCCTGGGAGGAAGCGGACAATCTAGAGGGACGCTTCGCGGCCTTGGAGGACGCTGCTTCGGCCATCGACTATCTGATCAACGAGGGCTGGTCCAATCCAGATAAGATTGCCATCTGGGGCGGCTCCTATGGTGGGTACACGGTCAACTACCTGGCGGTCAACTATCCCAATAAGTTCGCTTGCATCGTATCCGAGGTGGGCGTAGCGGACGTAGACTATTCGACCACTCATGGTGACGTCACTTTCAGCGCCGGTTGGGAGAAGGAGATGGGGCCGGTGGGCAGTGAGTTGACTCAGAAGCTCTCTCCCATCTTCTATGCACATAATGTCTCCCGACCTATTCTGGTCAGCGCTGGTTTCCATGATCCGCGTGTTTTCCCTGGTGATCCTCGTCGGTTCAGCTATGTGCTCAACGAGCTGGGCAAGGATGTGCTCTACTTCGAGCAGACCGAATCCGGGCATGGTGGAAGCCAGAAAAAATTCCTGATAGAAGATTTCGCCCGCTCCTACGTGTTTATCCTTGATCATCTGTTGAAATAGCCGAAAGCGGAGAAAAGCAGTTTCTCCGTCGAGAGTTCCAACCGAGTTCAAGACTGTGGCGCAGGCCGTTTGAGCCTGCGCCGCAGCTGTTTTTTCCGTCCCTAACACGACATTCACATAGCGCACCAAGGTGAGATCAAAGGAGGTGAAGTCTTTATGCTTTCTAAAAGAGAGACTTCGGCCGTCCTGGCTGCCACCGTGCTGTGCGTCTTCTCTGTCGGCGAGGCTCGGAGCCAGGCTGCTCCGGCTGCAGACGATGACAGGTGGGAGATCAGCCTGGGGGGAGGCTACTATGTGCCCGCCAGAACTGGTTTCCGGGAGTACTACAAGGGAGGCCCGGAGGCTGAAATCACCGCTTCGTTCAGGTTCAGGCCTCGGCTGAGCGCAAGACTCGACTTCTCCTTTACTCGCCTGCCGGAAAAGGAAGTCTCTGGAGATCTGAAGTTCTGGACGTTCTCCATTGTTCCATCAATCAAGGTAACCCTGCCCAGGGCCCACCAGCCTTATTTCGGAGCTGGTCTGGGGTATTACAGGGGAACTGTAAAATACCATGGGGCGTACTATCCGTCAGGCGGCGGAGAGAAGAAGATTTCGAAGGGCGGTGTTGGCTTCAAGCTCTATGCCGGTTTGAGGGCAAAGCTTGTGGGTGGATTGTTTCTGGGAGATCCGTACAGCGGGGATTTCGGAAACGTCGGCGGATTCTCAGCGCTGGGTGAATTGGGAATCTCGTTCTAGAAACGAGGGAGAAAAACTGAATGAACATGAAGATCGTAGTGATTCTCTGTGTCGTGTTCCTGTTTTGCGGCTGCACCAAGAAGATAGCGGATCCGATCGAAGGGACCGCCGTCTCTTTTGAAATAGTCGACTGCGATGAAGCGGATGAGTTCTTCGCAGGCGACCCGAACTCCGTCGCAAAACCATACGGTTACTATCCCTGCGCCTGTCCCAACCAAGATTCCGATACGGTGACGATCTTTGTTTACCTGCCCGAGTCAATGCGGCTGACCGTTATCATCAGAAATGCCACCGGATACGATCTGAGAAACTACAGTGGGCAATATGGACCCGGCTCAGCGGAGATCAAGTGGGACAGGAAAAGCAAGAAAGGGAAGAGAGTGAAACCGGGCATCTATATCGTCCACGCGCGCACCGAGGACGGACACGAAGCAGACATCTTTCTGGTGCTGGAATAACTCCGACACATACTCTCTGGACATCCCGGATACGGTGCGTGCACCAGAGGCAGCAACCCACGTTTTTCTTGACACCCTAAAAGCGCGCTTTTATATTGCGACTCAAGGTCGTACCGCATCCCGCCAGCGGCGGGACGGCTACCGGTCTTTGTGTCCGCGAATGACAGCTACAGCCTTTCCGCCGGAGACGCCCGCCTGCCAATCTTTAGCGGGCAGGGTTCTGCCTATGGCAGATAGGTTGCGTAATCCTTAGGGAGAAGAGCGAATGGAACAGGAAAGCGATCTCGTCCGACACAGAAAAGAGAAGTTAGAAAAACTGAAGGAAAAGAGCGTCGACCCGTATCCCTACACCTTCAACAGGACGCACTTGACATCTGAGATAATCGAGGACTTCGAGGAGCTGGAGGGGGAAGGAACCCAGGTCAGGATCGCGGGAAGGGTAATTGCACTTCGGCCCCATGGCAAGACTTTGTTCGGCCACCTCAAGGACGGCACAGGCAAAATCCAGATTTACGTGAAACAGGATGAGGTAGGAAAGGAGAAATTCAAACTCTTCGATCTGTTTGACATCGGAGACTTCCTTGGGGTAACCGGAAAGGTCTTCAAAACAAGAACCGGCGAGATCACAGTCAGGGCGACCGATTTCTGCATACTCAGCAAATCGTTGAGACCGCTTCCGGAGAAATGGCACGGTCTGCAGGACAAGGAGATTCGATACAGGCAAAGATATGTTGATCTGATCGTGAATGACGAGGTCAAGAAGATCTTCCTGGTTCGTACCGGGCTGATAAGAGCGTTAAGGGAGTTTCTGGATGATCTGGACTTCGTCGAGGTGGAGACTCCCACCCTTCAGCCACTCTATGGTGGTGCCTTTGCCCGGCCGTTCATGACGCACCACCATGCCCTGGACATCGATCTTTATCTGCGAATCGCAGATGAGCTCTATCTGAAAAGGCTCATCGTGGGCGGATTTGAGAAGGTTTACGAAATCTGCAAGGTCTTCAGAAACGAGGGCATGGACAGGAATCACAATCCGGAGTTCACCATGCTGGAGCTTTATCAGGCTTATGCCGACTACAACTACATAATGGAGCTTTACGAAAGCCTACTGAACTACGCGGCCTCGAAGGTTTTGGGCTCAAACGAATTCGAGTTCCAAGGCAACCGCATAGACTTGACCCCTCCCTGGAAAAGAGTCCCCATGATGGAGGCCATCAAGGAACATACCGGCGTGGATTTGACAGGCAAAAGCGAGGAAGAGATCAGAAAAGCGGCAGAGGATCTGAACGTGAAGGAAGACCTGAACCGGCCCATGGGCAAGCTGATCGAGGCCATATTCGAAACTCAGGTTCAGCCTGAGCTGATCCAGCCCACGTTCATAACCGAGTACCCGGTGGAGATGTCCCCCCTGGCCAAATACCACAGGGAGAAGGAGGGTCTGACCGAGAGATTCGAGCTCTTCATGGGAGGCTGCGAGATGGGTAATGCCTTCTCTGAGCTAAATGACCCTCAGGATCAGAGAGAGAGGTTCCGCCAGCAGGCCGAGCTGGCCAAACGGGGAGATGAAGAGGCCCAGGTGCTGGACGAGGATTTCATACGCGCGTTGGAGTACGGCATGCCTCCCACCGGCGGGCTGGGCTTCGGCATAGACAGACTGGTAATGGTCTTGACGGATACTCCGTCCATCAGAGAAGTGATTCTCTTTCCGCAGATGAGACCCGAGGAGTGAAAATTCAAAAAGCAAAGAGCGAAATTCAAAATTGCATTTCAAAGTTCAAAGTCAACACCAAGAAAACGCCGTCGCTGAAAGCCCTTGTGTTGCAGCAGGCGACACCAGGGCATAAAATCCAAAGGGCAAAAAGCAAGATGCAAAGTTGCAGTTCAAAATTCAAAAGCGATATCAAGAAGAGAGCATTTACATATGCCTTGGACCTCATCAAATTCATGGATGAGCTCGACAATAAGGATTTATCTGTTCAGGTAATAGCTCGCCAATTGCTCCTGAGCGGCACCAGCGTCGGTGCCAATATAATTGAGGCTCAGGCATCCAGCAGCAAGAGGGA
>CAYFQZ010000030.1:0-20015 GCA_964345305.1 uncultured Ignavibacteria bacterium
ACGGCGATATTTGGCGAGAGCGATACTCAGTACGGTGTGCTGGGACAGAGTGCTGGGATATATGCAGGGGTAAAGGGACAAAGCGTCAACGGAAGGGGCGTTCACGGCAAGTCAACATATGATTTTGGAGTCTACGGAAAAAGCATAAACAGCTATGGCGTGTACGCAAGTAGCGACAACAACTACGCAGCGTATTTCGATGGCAACGTGCAGGTAACTGGCAACATTTACAAAGCAAATTGCTATTTCAAGATCGACCACCCCCTTGACCCCGAAAATAGATATCTGTATCACTCCTGCGTCGAGTCTCCGGATGTCAAGAATGTTTATGATGGTGTGGTCGTACTCGACGACAACGGACAGGCAGAGGTTGGACTCCCTGACTACATTGAAGCACTTAACCGAGATTTTCGCTATCAACTTACGTGCATGGGTGGATTTGCTCCAGTATACATTGCCCAAGAGATTTCTGGAAACAGCTTCAAGATCGCTGGCGGCAGCCCAAACATGAAAGTTTCTTGGCAGGTGACTGGCGTACGCAAGGATCCTTATGCTGAGGCGAACAGAATTCCAGTAGAGGTTGATAAGCCGGACACAGAGCGAGGTAAATACCTGCACCCTGAAGCTTACGGACTCGGTGGAGAAAACGGCCTTCATTACGAGAGGCTTCAGCGAATCGAGACGGAAGCTGAGTGAGACTGAGCAGAAAAGAAGAGTCCGAATTCTGCCTCAGACTCTCACGTTTTCTGAACTGCATCCATACAGTTAGGCGACGGTGACTTGAGTTAGCCAAGGAGGAAGGACAAATGAGATCTTTGCGGTTGGCCGTTCTATTCTCAGTTTGTGTGATGTTTGTAGGCAGTTTTGCTGTGCAGGCTGAGCTGCCCAGGAGAATCAAAGTCAATCTGGAAAATAAACAGAAGATTTCCAAGAGTGAAGATGCTCTGGTGAGCACTCCTAAGATGGTTGCTTCTGGTGATGTCCGTCAGGGATATCATATGGTAATTCACGTTTTTGACAGCTTTGGTGGAAAATCCGGAACTAACGATTATGCAATGGAAGTTATATCGGGCGGACAGCCCTCACCGATCGGGATCTCCGAAGCTGCGAGCTTTGTCTTACAAGCCGGTTACCTTTACGCTTCCTACGTCATGCATGGGGACGCCAACGCCGATGCGATAATCGATCTAGGAGATGTAGTTTATATCCTAAACTACCTCTTCAAGGGAGGACCCGAGCCCTGCCCGATGGAAGCAGGTGATGCCAACTGCGACGGCTTAGTAGACTTGGGCGATGTTGTCTATCTACTCAACTATCTTTTCAAGGGTGGACCGCCTCCCCCCTGTTGACGAAAGACAGGAATAAGAATGCGAGGCATCTGGAGCTGACACACTCCTGATTTTCGTCCTCCTGGCTGACACGCATAAGTCTTCCCGATGAGACAATGCAAGGCGGCGCCCCCTCGACAGCCTATTCTCTTTGGCTGTGTACTTGTGTATCGGCAACCAATGTGAAGATCAGTCTAGCACTCAATGAATGTTGAGAACTGAAAAACTTCTTGATCTCCTCTTTGCCCAGGGGAACACTCTTTGACTCACGTCCGTCCTCATCAAAATTCAGGTAGTCGGCCTTGACGTTGTCTGCCTTGCACCCTGTGTGAGACGCTCCCCACAGCTTTGCCCGGGTCAGAACGGCGTCAGTCAAATCAGCTTGGTCAAGATTGGCTTTACGGAGGTCGGCATTCGTAAGGGTGGCTTTGCTGAGGTCGGTTCTGCTAAGATCAGCTTCCTGAAGACAGGTTCCACCAAGACCAACTCTAACAAGGTTAGCTCTTCTAAGGTTCGCTTTAACAAAACTCGCACCTATAAGTCTTGCTCCTTCGAGGTTCGCACCTTCAAGGTTGACTCCATCACAGTACGCACTCACAAGGCTCGCTTCACGAAGGTTGGCTCCGCGAGCATTGGCATTCATGACACTGCTGTCTTTGAGATAAGTTCGCTCAAGATTGGCCCCCTGAAGGTTGGCCCCACCAAGGTCAGCACCCCAAAGACAAGCTTGCCGAAAGTCGACTGCCTCTAGGTTGGCGTACTTAAGGTTAGCTAATTTCGACCACCGTTCCGAGAATTGTACTTCTCTGAGGTCGGCTCCCTCGAGTGTGACC
The DNA here is from genome assembly GCA_964345305.1 of uncultured Ignavibacteria bacterium. Taxonomy (GTDB): domain Bacteria; phylum Zixibacteria; class MSB-5A5; order MSB-5A5; family SM1-73; genus SM23-73-3. The sequence continues at coordinate 2,162 of CAYFQZ010000030.1, forward strand.
AGACCGATGCTACATCTAGTGAGGTTGGCACCTCTGAGATTTGCTCCCCGGAAGTCGGTTACCGCAAAACCTAGTTCCTGTAACAAATTGGTTAGTGTTAGACCAACTCTGGCAAGCCGGTTGGCAAGATATGGGAATTCCAACGCAACAGTTATGTCCTGAGGAAGATGCGCCCTCTCAAGGTCAGCCCCCGCGAGATTGGCTCTCCTTAGGTTGGCTCCACTGAGAACCGCTCCTCTTAGGTCAGCTGCGGAAAGATTGGCATTCTCGAAGTTAGCTTCTCTGAGATTGGCCGCCCTAAGGTCGGCTCTCTCAAGGTTGCTCCCTTGAAAGCTGGCTTTCTCAAGATTGGCTCTAACGAAGATAGCATTCTCAAGGTCCGTATTCGCAAGGTTGGCTTTCGCCAGAACTGCTCGCGAAAGATCGACTCCCTTGAGGTTGGCGTTCTGTAGGTTGGCTCCTGTCAGGTCAATTCTCCCATCCTTATCACGTTGGAGGATAAGTTCTTTATATCCGTTCTTGTCTCTGGTGTGCTCCCAACAGAACCTCGATTCGTGCAGGACTTCTTTCTTGCATCCCTTATGCTTGCATCGTTTCATATTCTAACTCGCCAAGTTAAAATGATGATCGGGAAAGCAGCATGTGTATACTCACATGCCACCGTCAGACAAGCCTAAGAGTCGGGCTCTGCGCCCGTAAGAAGCAACAGTTGGTGTTCGTTATCTGAAGGCTCCGCTCCTAGTTGCTTTTGATTGACAGGATAAACCTAGTTAACTCGCCTATGTCAGTCAAGCTAAAAAGCAAAATAAGAACCCCGTCCCCGCTCTCCCACAAGAAGCAAGGATGGGGTTGTTTGTGGGATTCTCATTCGGAGCTACCTATTGGTTCGGTGGTAGAACACTGTAGTCACACCAGCAGTCTACTGTGCCAGCCCCTTCTATGCAATCTGTATAGGTACAGCCAGGACCGCAACTTGCAACGTAAAGATGACATTCAGTCCCTTGCTGGGGTGCTTTTTGAGGATCCGTTTCTACTGGCACGATCCAACCGTTGTCTAACCAGAGCTGAAGAACGTCATCAGGTATCTGTTTGCCGAGATACTCTGCGCAAGCTGGATTCAACACTTCATACAACAGTTCTTTGTCCTCGGCCAATGTCACTACAGTACTCAGTACCACCAAGAGTAAGATAACTCCTGGCAATAAGAGTCTCCTCACAGCTTTCTATCACCTCCTTTCTATCTCCAATTCAAACACAGCTTCCCTTTTCTCTCTCGTGCGAAAGTCCCAGGCCATTATCAGCACGGGGATTTTTACGACTTCCGGGAGTCTGTGTTTATATTCAGAGAAAGCCCTTTGCTTTACCGCGTCAATATCCATAAAGAAACTAATGTCAACCCCGGTTAATCCTGTCCCTCCGACGATTGGAGATGTGTCGTAGATGTATACCCATTTCTTTGTTTTAGGCCTTCTGAAGAGAATTTGGAATTTGTACAGAGTTGTCCTGTTCTCCCTTGTGAGTCCGTCAATCCTGAATTCCAAACAGAAATAATCGCTCTTGGAACATGTGTCTTGGATGGATAGTTGGAGCTCCCCCCTGTGAGAAGCTACATATGACAAGCTGATGGAGCCTAAGTGATAAAACGAACATTGAAAGTCAGGCCACCACCATATCTCTTCTTGCTGTGGATATGAAGGAATAAACAAGTCTTGAACTTCGAAAACAGTCGAAGACCTGTTTACATCCCCAGCAAGTAAGGGCATGCCGTAGGTGGCGAGTGCCCACAGCCTCGCAGACAGGGCGTGTTCTACCGGATAGTATGCTTTGACCTGAGGTGGCAGCTTACCATAGTCAACCTTGTAAGGAGGCTTATGAGCGCAACTCATTACCAGGAGCAAACAAAAGACTATATAAGGGAATCTACTATTTCCGTTCATGACATAAATTTAACCTGAGCCATTATATGGCATTGTCTTGTACCAGTTAGCTGTATTTTAGCTTACTGGCATATTTACTAATCCCCACAAGGTCTGTCTGATCAATAGCTTACGATAGCAATATAATATCGCGGCTCTAAAAAGCAAGAAGAATTTTAAGAAAATTCATGATCCCTTTCTCCCCACTATCTTAGTTCTTGGTGGTTCTTAAACCCTGTTATGATACTGCAATTATAAGATCGACAGCAGCTTACAGGAGAAACGAGATGAAAGAAATGGTCTAGAAAAAGAGAGCTGCTGCTTCTAGGCCGCCTGAGAAAGCGAAGCCAAACAGAAGATCAGGCTTTTCAGATTCAGAACCCTCGCCATGATCGAGGGAGCCCTTGGCTGGATCCTCCTGGTCCTGTTCGTGGTGACTTTGACGAGGAAGTTCATAAGATGATAAGGCTCTGTGGAGTCTCACTCCTTACCAGCTTCAGCTTTTCCAAGGTGAGTCTCGACGAAACTTCTGAATCTCCTGACAAGTGCTCTCCCGGACAGCCCGCCGTAGGCACCCGTGATACCTGCCTAAGCTGCCAGGCGAAAATAGCCTGCCTCGGATAGTTGCAGAGGTATGCTTCCCTCGACAATAACTTGCATGAGCGGAAGAAGCAGAAACGCTAGGAAGCCTGTTCCTATGCCAGCTGCTAGTCGTATCAGGGATTCCGTCGATGTCGATATCAACGGCAATTCATCTTTCATGAGGGCTGTATAGCCGGCAGTTGCGAGACTTGCAGAGATCGAGCAACCACAAAGCCAGACAAAAGCGAAGTTCACCGGCCGCTCGGCCTGCGCCACGCTGAGGATACACAACTTACGGGGGCAGGTGGTGAGGACGCTGGTGGATGAGGGGATGCAGCCGGGCGAGCATTCTGTGATGTGGGATGGGAGAGACGAGCAGGGAAGGGAGGTAGCCAGCGGGATATACCTTTATCAGCTTGCCGCCCGTGATCAAAAGGCCACAAGAAAGATGCTCCTACTGAAGTGATCTGCCTTTACCCAAATCGCTACAAGGATAATCACGCGGAAAAAACCAGAAGCTGACTTAAGTTAGGTACTGGTCTGTTAGTGCCTATTGTGTAGCGAAGACCTTCGGGTCTCCACTGCCCCCTGGAAAGCTGAAGCTTTCCGCTACTCCATCAGGCATTGGGCAATCCTGGTTTTGCCTTGTTGTCTTTCTCTATCTCACCGGTTAGCAGTTGAGCATCCATCGGGCTTGTGGCCTGTTCCCCAAAAGACAGAAACGCGGACTAGAAAGCAGACCGCAGGGAGCCGGGAAGGATAGGGTATGTCGGTGTTTTTCTCGCCAAATCAACTCCCTCAGTCGCAGACGGACAGCCCGGAAGCGAACGGGCAGATGATAGGGCCATTGCCGCGGTGGTGCGGTTTTTTCCTTGACAGGCGGTGTGGGTAGGGGGATATTTGTAGAAAGGAACACAGTGGAATTTTCACTCTCATGTAGCCAGCAGGAAGAGGCAACATCCTGGCCCTTCAGATTGCACTAGCGGCAGCAGCACGGCTTATCCGTTAGCGTCTGGCGAGTTGGATAATGAGCAAAACAAATTTCAGCTTGCAGTTCGCGTGGCTGACCGTTTGGGCCAGGGGCGCGGGCGTATCTTAATACTTGACAAGCAAATTAACGAGATGGTCTGCTCGCTGAGAGATGCTGGAAGCGCGCCAAACGAAAACCGCAAGGAGGTCAGCGAATGAGAGGAAGCCTGAGCAAGCGTCTGTTGTGCCTGCTCGCGGTGAGCCTTGGAGTCTCTGTAGGTCTCATCAGATGCGATAAAGGAACGAAGGTAGTAGAATACATGGGAAACGTTGAAGGGTTCGTGATAGACAGCCTGACTCGCCTCCCAACAGACAGTGCTTGGATAAGGATCTATCCTGACACACTGAATCCTCCGATCACACACACTGATTCCGACGGATACTACTTCTTCGAGCATGCTCCGGGCATCCATAGATATCATTATTGCGGCAAAAACGGATACGTTACCAAAAGAACGGATGAGTACCAGGTTCGCAAAGACGCGACCACAACAGTGGACCTTATTGAACTGGCGCCGCTGGTATTCGGCAGGAGGGACGATCCATGAGAAAATTAACATTAGCAATCGCGGTGTTTCTGCTTTTGCCGTCGGGCGGCCCGCCGCTTGCGGTGGGGCACCACGCATACCTTCGTTCCGTAGATTCTGATGTCAGGCGTCCGTTTCTTCGGGAAAGCTAAAGCTCTCCGGTACTGTCCCCGGCATTGGGCAACGCCGGTTTTACCACGATGCTCTTGTTCTTCGCCGGTTAGTGCTTCGGCATCCATGAGGCGTCTGACTTCTTGCTGCAAGGCAGAAGGGGCACTAAAGAGCACATAGCGGGGAGCTGAGAAGCACAGGGTATATGGGTACTTTTGTACGTGAACTAAGTCTTTGACTGGCACAGCGGTAGCTGCGAGACAACGGGGCCGCGTGTAGGGCCATGCCAGTAGGATTGGAACTTTTGGGCTTGACGAACGGATTGGTTGGGAGTAAGTTGAATAAATATGGAACATTCCTATGATGTCGGGTGCGTGCAGGATTACAGAAGTGTTTGTTCCCGACACATTGATAGGACGTGTGCGGGCGAGAGCAAAAGGTGACGGGTTGTTGCGTCCTTGCTGTTACAGAGGAAATGCCCTGACCCCAGCCTTTGGTGGGGGATGCGGTGAAAAAAAGAGGGAGTGACTTGGCCCTTGAGAAGGAGGTCTGATGTGTCTTAAACCAAAAACAAAGGCTTCGGTTTTTCTAAATGGAGAAAGCGATGAAAAGCACAATTATAAGAACGCTTCTTGTTGGCTGCATTTTGATCATTGGGGTCTGTCTGAACCTGACTGGTTGCGACAAAGATGAGGTGATTCATGAATTGGTGGGATGGGTTGAGGGAACAGCCATAGATAGTATCACGCGACAGCCAGTCGAGGGGGCGGTTATCAGAGATACGGCCGACACCACAGTCACACCTAGAGCACGGACCGACTCCCTCGGCTATTACAAGTTAGCGGCCACTCCTGGAACTCGTTTTTGCCTTTACTGCAGCAAGGAAGGATTCATTACCAAGAAATCCCAGCGGCTTGAGGTGAGCAAACACGAAACGATGACTGTGGACTTTGAATTAGTCCCCTTGAGAAAAGAATAAGGGGGATGGAGCCATGAAGCGATATATAAGCATAGCGTGCATATCGATCTTTCTCTCCTCCGGTTCCGCAGCTGCCGAAAACACCAACTGTCTGATAGTCTTGACGGCGGAGTCCCAAGCAGAGACCCAGGAAGCGATTAAGACGATAGAGTATTTTGGAGGTGAGGTGAGGCACGTTTTCGTCCCCGACGTTCTGATCGGTTACGTTCCCCCGGCAATAGACCAGACGATAAAAGAACGAACCTTCATTTCGATGGTGGTACGTGAAGAGTTGGATGTTGCCGCCTGCTCTTATGATATTAAGGCAAGCCGGTTAGCCATATCAGCGTGGAACCATCTGGTAAGAGAGCAACGCGTGCAGCCGACGGATCTGCCAGGCGGAATGCCTCTCGTGAACGATGTACACCCGTCTCTGCACCAACTGAAGAGCGACGAAGGTGAAAGTGTGGATATCGTAACCGTCGAGGAGGCAGACAAGTATACTTCGTGTTACATGATTGGAAGGGTGGCGGTAGGAATTATCCTCATGGAGAGCAACGGAGATGACGAGAATTGGACCGCCGAGCAAGAATGCACCTGCGTCAGTGAAATCGTGCAAGGGCTCAACTGGCTATCCTATCTGGCCAGTGAGCAGGAAGTGAACCTTAGTTGGTACTATGAGATCCACTGTGCGGTCCCGACAAGTTATGAGCCTATCCAAGGACCTGTGGTCCCGTACTATGTTGGCTTGCCTTACCCCCACCATGAGTTCGAGTGGATGGACGATGCATTGAGTCACTTGGGCTGTTCCGATGGGTTCCAGGGCATGTATCAGTACTGCAACCGCTTGCGGAGCCAGTACCAGACCGACTGGGCATATATGACCTTCGTTGTGATGGACGAGAATGATCCCGATCACATGTTTAATGAGGCGGGCAATTGGTTTGCCTACGCCAGGCTGGAAGGGCCATACGTAGTCATGACTTACAACAACGATGCTTGGGGACCCGAACTCATGAACACTGTTTTCGAACACGAAACGGGGCATATCTTCGGTGCGCCTGATGAATACGAGAACGGCTGTTGCAGTCTCGACTGCGTCATTCCCTACGGTTACTTGGACGTGGTTAACGGGAACTGCATGGTCTGCAATCCGTACTGGGTTCCTTGCATCATGCGCGGCGATCTGTCGGGTTGGGGCTTCTGTGACTTCTCGAAGGGGCATCTTGGTTGGCGGGATTCAGACGGTGACGGGCCAAGCGACCCGATTGACCCTAACTCCCTAAGATATGCGAACATCCCGGACAGTGAGCATCAACTCCAGCCAGGCGACCTGGTGCGCATATATGCGGTAGATCTGGTTTTCGTGAAGTCCATCTCGGTTACGCCAGATAATAGCATGTGCTGCAATCCCACCGGAAGCTACGTCACCACCTGGGACGGATCGAACAAAGTGGGAGGCCTGGTTGGGGTTCCACAAGTCTTCGTGGCGAAAATAAGCGATCAGGAAGAATATACCTTCACCTGCTTCGGAACGAGCACTACGACGCCTGTTTTCAGCAACATCAACTTTAGCAACGGGGTGCTTGACTGGCGGTTGACCGAGAGCCAGGCGCGAGTCAGGTTGAAGATCTACGATGACAACGATCAATTGGCTCTGTATCCTATTCGAGACAAAGTACACTTCAGCAACAGAGACTACGAGACTGACATCTTCGGTCTTGTGGAAGGAGCATCTTACACCGCAGAGTTCTTTGGATGGCTACCGCAAGGCAGCAGGTCAGACACCACCGAGTATTCTTTTACTTACACATGCAATCTGGTCGCGCCGACCGCTACTTCCGTTGCGGCCATGGATACTTGCTTGAACGTTGAGTGGGCCGACAGTAACCGCTGCCACCTGGGTTATGTGCTCGAAAGGAAGAGCGGCTCGGACGTGTTCTGGAGCGTGTTGGACACGACCGGGCACGACATTCAGGCCTACTCCGACTACCAGGTCGTAGGCAGTGAAACCTACGAATACCGGGTCAAGGCTTACACCAACTACGGCTCCAGCCAGTACAGCAACATCCTCTCAAAGAAGGCCCGTCCTTTCCCGCCTCTGAACCTCTTCGTGGAGAACTTCTACTGCAACCGGGACTATCGCCCCATAGGCAAGCTACTTGGCGGCGCTGAAGAAAGCAAGAACTTCAAGCTCCAAGAGGGGGACTGCATACCTCCGTATCCGGACAGCATACCTTCAGATGCTTCCGCGATCTACGCCGACTATCCTGTGAGGCAGAAACCTGGCACCTTCGCTGGGATGGAGGTTTGGACCAAGTCCTGCCACTGGCTCAATCATAATGTGGTTAGGTTCGAGACCACCTTCGTTGAGCTTGATCGCCCCATGCTTATCCGCACTGCGCCAGATCGTCCGGGAGATCATCAGTGCACCGATTTCACTTACTATTTCAAAGTCCGGACCGTGGACGTCTACGGAGACAAGAGCATGTACTGGCCGCCCGGTGAGCCGGGCGAGATTTTGACCTGGGGCTGGCCGTATATCTGCTGTGTGGGGCCCTGTCATGTCAATATCAGCCCGTCCACTCCACTTTTCTTAAAGGAAGCTCCTGCGGCGTTTTCTCTGGCGCAGAATTACCCTAACCCTTTCAATCCGACAACAAAGATACAGTTCACCCTGGCCAAGTCGGGTTTCGTCACCTTGCAGATATATGATATCCTGGGAAGGAAGGTCAGAACCTTGACTTCCCAGCATCTGTCCGCTGGCTACAAGTCCACTGTCTGGGACGGAAAGAACGAGCAAGGCAAAGAAGTCTCTAGCGGTATATATTTATACCGGCTGACAACCGAGGATTTCACCGAGACGAAGAGGATGGTGTTACTCAAATAGAGCCACCACGTAATGAAGCAAGACGAATAGCCCCGATTCACGCAGAATTGGGGCTATTCTTTTCTCTCTTGCGTTGACCCCGCTAATTGACCTGAACAAGGGGCCCGGGGGTTGGTGGTTCTCTCTTTGGGGCGGACAATGTTCTTATGAAACTCTGACCGGGGCTTCTTCATACTCAAGAGACGGTGGTAGGCGGTGGGTGTCCCCGGCCTTGATTCTCCAAAGAAATCTCCCCACGGCCTTGTCACTGCATCTCAATAGGGTGCGGTCTGACTACTCCAGCCCTCAAGAGATTCCCTTTTCCGGCTCCCCAGGGCGTTAGTGGCTCACCTTGATCCCGGGATTCAGCAAACATCCTGACTTCATTCCTGTAAGCTCTAGCCCGTGAGGTCTTCCCATACGTGTTCCCATACGACGACGGTATCCCGCCTGAAACAGCTTACTTCCCCCTGAGAGTCCACGTTTCAGGTCCTGGTGTCGATCCCGAAACGGTAGGGCCGAAAGTGAGAGTCCATCCCATTTACATGATCATCTCCGCCAAACCATTCGTGGCCAAACCCCCTAGGTCTATCTTCATCGGTTCACCGTCGGAATATTCAACACTGCAAAATGAAATGCACAACTTTTGGCGGCCATCAAGAAGCGCCCTTTACTGTCTCTCCAGTCCAACCACTTTCGGTATAACTCTATATGCCATGGTCTCTCCCGCTGAGTGTGAAAAAGCTGGATTTGCGGAAGAACCAGGATATGAGGGGGAAAACATGAGGCCAAAACACGTTTCTTGGGAGGTCAAATTCACGTCGATGGCCTGCGTCCGAGCGAATCTCTCCATTCATGAAGAACTACAGACCACAAAAAAGCTGATGAGTTCGGGAGGAAAGGTATGGGAACCCGAAATCACGATCAATAACCCACCTTCTCACCCGAGATCTACTTCATCCAGTGCAATCTAAGCGATGACAACTTCTCCAGAACACCTTTTTCTGAATTCCATCAACATGCTCGAGTTTCTCAAACATGCTAACTAATTGGGTTTCAGCTTATTACCATGATATGTGGGAACTAGTTGCAGGGGGAAGATCTGGAGATGCACGAGAGATGCAAGTACATGTTGTTAAGATCAAAAGGGGAAGCAGATGGATTAGCAGTCTTTACACGATTTTTCCTCATCTTTAATGCCCTCCTTTCATTGGGAGCTTTCGCCACAAAGTCCTATTTTATATAAGGAGTTTATGGCGAAACTTCATCAGGCTGCTCCTTCAATGCGAAACACTTAGAAGGACGTCCCGTTGACGGCTTAATTACTGTCAATTCGAGCCTGTCCCTATACTCCCCCAGAATTTCGTCTCTGTATTTCTTAACTGTGTTTTCATCTATGTTAAGACGGTCTTCGATGTCTTTGGGGCAACAATGCGGAACGTGCTCAAGGATATCGAATATTGCATCCACAATTTCCGATTTCTTTGGGGGTCTCCCGACAGACTTAAATATCCTTTGTTCGTCTCCTGATGCTGTATGATAGTTATCGGTTAGAATGATCTCTTTCCATTTCGAATCTATCCCTCCTCCTTTACTCAGAATGTGGGCCACCACATAATGTCCTAGAAATCTCGATCTACCCACTCCCTGATATGCCGCCCTGAATGAGTGATATTCGTACTCATCTTGAAGGTCGTTGTCCTCAAACTTTATGCCCTCATTAGGGTGTGGGTTCCACCCTAACTGATCTCTGTCCTTTTTGCCCAGAAACATCGCTTGGATAACGTAAGGGGGCAATTGGAATTTCCCAATGACCATGACGTTTGTTGCATACTCCCCTTTATTGCTTCCAGTTTCATCCCCAAAATGAAAGTACTCAAAGGAGAATCGTTTTCCCTCCCACTTGCTCTGGAGATACCGTTTTAATTCCTCTTCATAGCTTTTATAGCAGATGACGCAGTACTTGTTAGTGCTTCCACAATGTCTGTTTTCCAGAACCCAGTCTATCCACTTTTGAACCCTTGGTAAGTTGTCCCTTACCGCGTGGTTAGACACATTGCAAAAAGGATAATGATAAACAGAGAGTGCTTGCGATCTTATGGGTTTGCCCTTAGGTGGCCTGATATCTGATCTATTGAGGTCCAGTAGCTTCTCGAGATAATTGGTCTTGTGCCGGTAGGTTGCGTCTAAAATAATCAGCTTATTCCTCAGCGAAACTAGTTTTCGTAACTCAGGATAGAAGGTCACTGAGCTATGACGTTGCGCCTTGTGATGTCTAGTGATAATCGCTCCATGTCTGATTCCACTAAGAAAGTGATACCAGAGATTATAAGCATTGGTATTTTTCTCTTCGTCTCCAAAGTATTCATCCCAGCTTGTTTTTATCTGTTCGTCGATCTCAAAGTCTCCTTCTATGGGATCCGTTACCAGGTAGCGCTCATTGTAGTCCGCATTCAAGATCTTTTTGTGCAATTCCCTATACTCGGGCCATATCTGTCTTCGCTCTTTCCTTACAAAATCTCCTAACACATTCCAAAATGTGCTGATTTCTTTGAAATCGAAAGGCCTCGCAAGGGTCAAACTCTCAAAGTAATTTTCGTCTACTACGAATATTCTTTCCTCTCCATTCCACTTTCGATGCTCCTTGGCTATCAACTCAAACATGGGGTAGGTGGCTATGACCACTCGGTTGTTTGAGAGCTCAGAGAATCGCTGCCAATGCCGGAGAGGGCATTCAGCATTGTTCTGGCAACTATGACAGATATGCACCACCTTTAGCAATCCTCTCTTCCAAGCGCTCTCAATTTCGTCATATTCGATACAGTTGTCTTTGTTTCTGCCTTCAAAGATGTAAGCGGTCACCTCTCGTTTTTGACTGTCCGGATGTCCCTGATTCCATTCAGAGACAAGCTTATGAATCAAATCCCCATATTCTTTGGCTAGCTCACGAGTCTTAACGAATATAGTGAATGCGATATTTCGATTTTCTACAACAGCTGAAGCTATTCCTCTCGTCTTTCCTGAGCCTATGGGTGCTTTGATGCAGATTACCTTAAACTTCCTATTTGATATTGCCTTGTCGATGAGGCATCGAACTCTGTGTCGGATCCTATCCTTCTGATCTCTTACCGGCTTTCCGAATTCCGCCAGCTGCTCAATCGACCTTGCCTGTTCTGTCATGTCTTTAGGTTTCATAATGTTGACTCCTGTCAATAAGTCTTAGTTTCGCCACAAGGTCTTATATTATAGTAGGAATTTATAACGAAAGGCATCCTGCCCTGTTTCCGTGGTTTGTCTCTTGGTTAGAGTTGCCCCTTCTGGTTATAATCTAGCTTGATGCAGAGGGACCTAATTTTGAGGAACGGGTTGTATATTTGTAGATCGGACTAATTGCTGACAATATTAGCGATCTCGATATTTTATTTTCGTGTGAGTCAAGATGTCTTCAGAAGCAATCTGGTTCTCTTAGAAGGGTAAGAGCTTCTGCCCTCACATAGTCATAATCGCTTACCTTTTCTCTAACTCAAGGGGCTCACCGTGGATGACTTCTGCCCTTTGTTAACACTTGTGAACGGCGGCCTCAATGTCTTGATGACCGAGGACGTGCAGGATGCTTTAATGAGGGTTGGATCAACCCGCAAGCTCTTGCCAACCAGGCTTCAGGACGCTCCCTATTTGTCTCAAGCTCCGGGGAATCGGCAGTCCTCGGAGGAGTTTCGCTCCGCTTATCGATAACCAAGATTGTCACCAACACCCGACTTGGCGTGATCTCTCTTCAAATCCTCCAAAGCCAGGTGAATGTATTTCTTGGTCGTCTCAAAGGAGGCATGACCCAACAGCTCCTGTAAAGACAACGGATTTCCGTTATTCTTGATCCACTGCGTTCCTGCCGAGTGACGTAACAGGTGAGGCGTAAAATGGATTTTGATCTTCTTGGAGTAACGGGCGAAGATGTGACGGACTCGATCAGGGGGTAAGGGACTTCCATCCGACTTACAGAAGAGGTAGTTTCCACCTATGTGATCCCTGAAACGATAAAGATACAGTTGGAAATACTTCGCCAGCTTCTTGCCGAAGCATACCGTCCTTTCTTTTCTCCCCTTACCATAGACTTTGATCGTCTGTTCCTTCAGATTCAGATCAGACAGTTTGATGTTGGTCAATTCAGACAATCTTATCATGGCATCGTAAAACGTATAGATAATACAGAAGTTCCGATAGCCGGTAAAGGTCTTCTTGTCGGTCACTTTGAGTATCCTCTCCATTTCCTCTGGTGACAGAACCTTTACCAGCTTTTTTTCGGCCCGCAATAGCTTGATCTTCTCCATCGGGTTGGGACGTCCGTCCCACATTCCTTCTTGAATAAGATATCGGAAGAATAACGCCAGAACCCGCAACCGTTGATTAATGGTATGGTCTGAGAGTGCACGCCCTTTAAGCGAGACTATGAATTCCTTGACAGTGGAGCTAGTTACGTCCCCGAATTCAACTCCTTTCTTTTCTATGAAGTTCAGGAATTTAGACAGAGCTTCCCCGTAGCCCCAGATTGTCTTTTCGGTCAGGTTTCGGACCTGACAATCGAAGTAAAAGGATTTTAGTAGCCCCCCGGTCTTCATATTCCCGTTATCGGATTTCCCGAAGTACCTGTTAACTAGATTTAGGAAATAAGTGGACCTTTTGGCAACCATGCAAAAACCTCCTTAGGCGTAACCTAAAGAGGTTCAATGAAAAGTGCGCCTTGAGGGAATCGAACCCCCGACCCACTGATTAAGAGTCAGTTGCTCTACCTAGCTGAGCTAAAGGCGCATGATTTTCTCCGCTTTGTCCGCTTGCCTGTACGCCTGCCCGCTGGGGCAACGATCGGCATCAGACAGAATACGTTGAAGGAATATAAAACAGGTGAGCTTTATGTCAAGTCAATTCTGGCTTCTATCAGATCAACCAGAATCAGACTACGCTTCGCTTTTCAGTCTGGCTAGCCTCTGCTTGGCGTCTTCGATCTCGGGTATACCTGGATCGGCGTCTTTCCAGATTTCTAGGAATTCGTCGTACTGTTCAACAGCCTTGCTGTTCCAGCCGGATTTCTCGTATGCCAGGCCCAACAGATAGTGCGTTTTCACCGACCAGATCCCCAATGATGCCCTGGTCTCGCCGTATCTCGACAGCATCTTCTCCATCTGGGCAACGGCCTTATCCAGCCTACCAGATTCCAGATATGCTCTGGCAAGCATGAAGGCCGCGTTGAAAGTTCCCAGATGATCATAAGCCCTCTCTAAGTTGACTATGGACTCCTCCAGGTTGTCCTTGAAGAAATCGATGCTGCCCTGCGCATACCACCAGAAACATATCCTTCCTACCTCGTCCTCTCCGATATCCTCCCTTAGACTTCTAGCCACCTGTTCGGCTTTCTCAATCCGGCCGGCCTCTGCCAGAAGATGAGCTAGATTATTACGCCCCCAGATCCTGTTATCGGGATACAGCGTCCGCCAAATCGTCCCGGCCTTGGTTGCCTCCTCCTCAGCAGCGTCAAGACGTCCCTTCTGCAGCAGGATGAACCCCTTCAGCGAGTGCTTTCCCGCCTTGTGTGTTCCTTCCTCCTGTTCCATTCTGTCGGCAGCCAGGCCGTCGTCGAGCACTCTCACGGCCTCGTCAAGCTTCCCCTTATAGGCGGGTACATAGGCCAGGAAGATTCTTCCTTCCGAGCGCACGTCCTTCTGCTCGCCGGCCGACATTGCCTTATAGCAGCTTTCAGCTGTGGCGTACTCTCTCTTGAAGAGATGCATATGTCCCAATTTGGCTAGGGAAGCGCGAAAATCGGGTTTCTTCTCCAGTGCCTTCCTGTAGGACTCGATGGCCTGATCAATCTTGCCATTCCAGGCATAGAGGTCTGCGCGAGTATCGTAGGGGTTGGCTTCGTCCGGCGCTATGGAGATGTACCTGTTTATGGCCCAGATGGATTTCTCGAAATCTCCAAGGTAGTGGTAAGTGTAAGCAAGCATATTGTAGACTAGTTTAAACAGAGGGTCTATCTCAAGAGCCCTGTTGTAGTAGGAGATAGCTTGTTCGAAGTCTCTCGCTTCGAAGTAGTAATGCCCCAACCATTGAAGTGGCTCCTTATCATCCGGGAATGCTTCCGCCATCTTCTTCATGCCTTCCAGAGCCTGTTCCTGATCCCCTCTGATGCTGGCTTCCCGGATCTTGACGTAGAGCTTCTCCTTCTTGCTGACCTTATCGGAGTACTTCACTGCTTTCTCGATCAGTCCTCTTTGTTCCGGTCCGGCCTTGAGACCAGCTAACCAGAAGTAGGCCATGGCAAAGGTGGAATCATACTCCAGAGCCTTCTCGAAGCTTGCTATCGCCTCGGCAAAATACACCTTGTTGTAATTATCCACGCCATCGAGGTAGTGTCGGTATGCTTCAGGTGAATGCGTGGTGACATCAGCTACGGACTTGTCTATTTCTTTTTTCACGCCGCCCGGCAGAGACAGATCCTCTTCTATCTGCACCGTCAGTTTGTCCACCACGGAAAAGAGGTTTTCACCTTCCTCTCCGGCCACCCGTTGGGTAGCGAGGATTTCACCCGTGACGGCGTCGGATATGTCGGAGGTCAAGACCAGGCTGGGTTCGGCCTGGAGAATCTGGCCGGTCAGAATCCATCTCACCTCTGCCCTTCGGGCAACCTCCGAAGCCACTGTCCTGTCCAAGCTTTTCGCCTCTTCCTTTCCCAGCAGTTTCAGGATGTCATACAGCCTCTGTCGGCTGACCACCTTCATCATGTACTGCGATTCGGAAAGGTCGGTTATCAGCAGGCTGGTTATCATCTGCCCCATACGCTCGGAATCCTCGGGATCGGCCAGATTGTCGAAGTACATTATGGCCAGAGAGCTTTCTTCCGCTACGGCCTCACCCTCCGGGGCCACCGTAAATTGGAACGGCTTGAGGATCAAGAGGAACAGGGCGATGACTGCAACCACCGAGGCCGGCAACAAGACCGACAGCAGGCCCTTTTTTGGTCTTGCGGGCGCGATCCTGGTAGACATCTCGGAAGTCCGCAGGTGTTCCGATATCTTCTGTTCCCGTCTCAGGTCCGCCAGCAAATCATCCACGTGCTGATACCTTTCCTCCTTATCTTTGGCCAGGGTCTTGGACACGATTCGCTCCAAGTCCGTCGAGACCCTGTTGTTGTAACGGGAGAGAAGCTGAGGCTCTTCGGTCATTATGGAGTTAATTATGGCGGTTTGATGGTCGCCCTGGAAAGGAAGCCGACCCGTGATCATCTCGTAGAGCATGACGCCCAGCGAGAAAATATCCGACCGCCTGTCCACCGCTTCGCCTCGAGCCTGCTCCGGAGACATGTAGGACACCGTACCCAGGGTCGAACCGAGCTGAGTTATCTTCGCGTCACCTTTCAGCTTGGCCAAGCCGAAGTCGACTATCCGCACCCGGCCTTCCTTGCCGATCAGGATGTTCTGGGGCTTTATGTCTCGATGCGTGATTCCGGCCTCATGAGCCTTTGCCAGACCCTGACAGATCTGCATGCAGATGTCGATTATCTCGCTGATGCGGAGATCCCTCGCGGCGATCAGATCCCTCAGCGATTCGCCCTCCACATACTCCATGGCCAGAAACAGCCTGTTCTGAAACTCATCCACCTCGTAAACCGTGATTATGTTGGGATGGCTGAGGGCCGCGGCGGCCTGCGCCTCCCGCGTGAATCTCGCTTTGACGCTTGGATCTGAGGTGTACTCGGTGGGCAGGAACTTGAGAGCCACTTTACGGTTAAGCCTGGTATCATGGGCCAGGAA
Organism: uncultured Ignavibacteria bacterium; assembly: GCA_964345305.1. Lineage (GTDB taxonomy): Bacteria > Zixibacteria > MSB-5A5 > MSB-5A5 > SM1-73 > SM23-73-3. Next base: position 17,959 of record CAYFQZ010000030.1, read on the forward strand.
TACCTCACCCATTCCACCGGCACCGATCTTCCTATCGATGCGGTAGCGGGAGACCATCATCCCGTGGGTGATCACCTGGAACGATCGGGTTTTATCTGATCCGTTGTCTCCAATTTCAGCGGCCATGCATTTTCTCCATTCGCATTATATTAATACAGCCGAAATTGTCAAAAGGTTTACACTTTCTTCTTCAACTGGTTCAATCTCTCCTTAGCATCCTCGACCTCAGGTATTCCCGGGTCGGCGTCCTTCCAGATTTCCAAGAACTCCTCATATTCTTCAATCGCTTTGTTGTTCCAACCGGATTTCTCGTAAGCTGAGCCCAACAGGTAATAGGCCTTCACTGCGGAAATAGGTCGATTTGCCCGAGTCTCGTCATATCTTGAAAGCGTTTTCTCCAGCACAGCAACTGCTTCGCCGAGCTTACCTGACCCGAGGTAAGCTTTCGCGATCGTGAAGTCCGCATAGAAGTTTGTGACTGACTCGGCCGCTCTCTTAAGATCTGCCAGCGATACTTCAAAGTTCCCTTTTGAGAACTCTATACATCCTGAAGCCCACCAGTAATAAGGCATCAAGGTTGGCTGCTTTTCTTCGGTGTCCTTCTTCAAAGCCTCGGCCGCCTTTTCAGCCTTTTCAAGATCACCATTCTCTGCCAAAAGGAAGACGTGGTAATGTCGCCAGTTTGGCACAGCATCCGGGTTCACGCTATTCGAGATTTCGACGGCCTTTTCAACCTCCTTCAAAGCTGAATTCAGATGGTTCTTCGCCTCAAAAATAACTGCTTTCAAGAAGTGTTTGTTGTCCTGCTCGGCTTCCACCTCCTCCATTCTATCTGCTGCGATGCCATCGTCCAGAATCTTCAGCGCTCTGTCGAACTGGCCCTGATACATGGGAATCAGAGCAAGGTAGGTTCTTGCTCGGGATCGGGTGTGCGTTTCAAAGCTGGAGGCGAGCTCTTTGTAACAGCTTTCGGCTTGGGCGTATTCTTTTTCGAAAAGATACATGTGGCCCAGCTTATCCAGAGACCTATAGAAACCCGGCTTTATCTCCAAAGCCTTCCTGTAAGAATCGATCGCCTGGCCCAGCCTCCCGTTGTATGCGTAAAGATCCCCTCGGCTGTCATAGGGATTGGCTTCGTCCGGCGCCAGCGAAATATACTTGTTTATGGCCCAGATGGATTTCTCAAAATCGCCGACATCATTGTAGGCGTACGCGAGCACGTTGTACGGGTACTTATAGAGAGAATCGATCTCAATAGCTCTGGTCAGCTGACCGATAGCCTCTTCACGCGATCCAAGCGAAGACCAATAGATAATTCCCGACCATAAGAAGGCCTCTTTGTCTTCGGGATAGCGTTCTGCTATACTCCGCAGTTCCTTAATCGCCTGGGTGTTATCCCCCGATATCCGCGCCTGCATACTCTTTATGTAACGCTCTTCCCTCCAGCTCACTCTATCCGAATATGCCGCCGCCTTGGCTATGAGTTCTCTCTGCTCCCGAAGTCGCCCATGTTCCCCTCTGATTAAAGACAGCCAGAAATGTGCCATGGCAAAGGTAGAGTCGAAACTCAAAGCTTTCTCAAAGCTTGCGCCAGCCTCTGCGGAATAGTACTTGTAGTAGTGGTCAACACCCTCCAAGTAGTACCGATAGGCTTCCGGCGAATGCGTGGTCACATCCGCCACTGGCCGATCCGGCTCGTTCTGCGCGGCTGCGGGCAGCGACAAGTCATTCTTAATTTCAACCGTTAGCCTATCCACCATCGAGAATATCTTCTCCCCGGGTTCCCCGTCGATTCGCTGGGATGCAGCGACCTTGCCGCTGGCGACATCGACCAACTGAGAGGTTAAAATGATCTCAGGCTCAACCTGAAGGATGTTGCCCAGAAGCATCCATCTGGCCCCGGCTTTCGTCGCAACCTCCGTAGCAACTTCCCGGTGGATCTTCTTCTCGCCTTCCCTACCCAGAAGCTTGAGGATGTCATACAACCTCTGACTGGAGACCACATTCACATATTCAGATTCAGAAAGATCAGTTATCAGAAGATTGGTGACAATCTC
>CAYFQZ010000031.1:0-11521 GCA_964345305.1 uncultured Ignavibacteria bacterium
GACCGGAATCGTCAAGAAAGCCAGCCGGTCGGGCATAGGTGTTGCCATTCACGCCATAGGGGACAGGGCCGTCCATCAGTCTTTGAATGCGATTCAGGAATCACTCCGGCAGGAATACGGCAGATGCAAGCTGAGACACCGAATTGAACACGTGCAACTTCTTCATCCCCAGGATGTGGAAAGGTTCAGAGATCTTGGTATCATAGCCTCTGTACAGCCGGTTCATGCTCCCGCTGACATAGACATCGCTGAGAAGTACTGGGGCAAGCGCTCCAGGCTGGCCTATGCCTTCAAGACCCTGCTCAGGAGCGGTGCTCAGGTAGTGTTTGGCTCGGACAGCCCTATAGAGACGTTCAATCCCTGGGACGGAATTCACGCCGCGGTCTGCCGTAAGAGGATCGGGGCAAAAGAGAGCTGGTACCCGGATGAGAAAATAACGGTGGCCGAGGCAGTCTCGGCCTACACGCGCTGGGCCAGCCAAGCCTCCGGCGAGGAGAACCTCAAAGGCTCGATTCAGACCGGAAAACTGGCCGATATGCTGGTTCTATCCCGCGACATCTTCGAAATAGATCCGGACGAGATTCCGCAAATCAAGGCTGAAATGACGATCCTGGGGGGCGAAGTTGTGTTCCAGCGTTGAGCGAGTCTCTCTCCGGCGAGGCTTGGGTACTTCTTCCGCCGGCTTTGACATTACCCGAATGAGACGATGAAGGCTCCTGAGAAAGCCAGGATTATGGCGAGCACACGTATAGGCGTCACCGGCTCCCTCAGGAGAATCGCCGCCAGGATGAAGACGAAGACGTTGCTGGTCTGATTCAGGGCCGATGCGATGGACGTTTGTGTGTATTTCATTCCCCCCAGCCATATAACCATAGCCAGATAGGCGCCGACGACCGAGCCAGGCACCATGTACTGCCAGTTCCGCAACGAAAACAGCGGCTCCACCATCTGTTTCCCTCTGGGGTGAAACAGAAGAAAGAGGGCCAATCCCACGATTCCCCCAAACAGACGGACTTCGGTGGCCCAGAGCAGAGGAGAGCGGTTGAGCAATGGCTTTATCATCACTATGCCGACGGCCATGGTGGCCATGGCCAGTACTCCGAGAGAAACCCCCAGAATAAGGTCGCGGCGGCTTATGTACTTCGTCTCCTTTATCCCCGAGATGCCCAGAACCGCCGAGATGATCAAAAGCACGCCGAATATCTGCAAAAAGCTCATCCCATCGTGCAGAAACAGTACCGACAGTCCGATGATGAAGGGACTGTAAAGGCAGGCCACTATGGCTGATAATTCTGCTCCCAGGAGGTTAAGACTCTTAAAGAAGAGAGTATCCGCCAGGGCGATTCCAAGGGCCCCGCTGACGAGCAGCAGCGCGTAATCACTCCATGATGCCTGCGGAAAAAGGGAAACGTTCAGCACCAGAGAAGTTGGCACAAAGAGGATCAGCGCCAGGACGTTCTTGAACAGATTCAAACCGGCAGGAGGAACGGTCTCACCGCTTTTTCTGAAGAGGATGACCGCTATGGCCCACAGTATGGCACACGAGAGGGCTAGAATTTCTCCGAGGCGAGGTAGATCGAGTAGCATACGCGGGTTTTCACAGGTCAGGTGCGCTCAAAACGAGATAGTGCTTTCAGAAGGCGATCGGGGGCAGGCCCAGGCCGCACCCCAACTTCACCATACGAAGTCTTCGCCACCGAAAATGGGCAATGCCGGAGGCCGGACTCGAACCGGCACGGTCACAAGTGACCATGGGATTTTAAGTCCCAGGCGTCTGCCAATTCCGCCACTCCGGCACTTAAGGCGGTTAACAGCTCACAGTTCACGGTTCACCGTCCACCCAACCCCACAGCATCGCTACGAATTAGCGGTCGACTGTGGACTTGTCCTGAGCCAAGTCGAAGGACGGTCGACGGCGGACAACTGTTCCATCACTGCTCAAATAGAAATCTACGGGAAATGGTGCAAAAAGCAAGACATAAAAGAAGATCGGTGAGAGACCTAATCAGTCCTGCGAGACACTGAGCAAGGCTTTGTGGAGAACCACCTCACGCTCGACGGAATTTCTTTCTCTTTTCCTTATCTATTCTCTCGGTGGCGTATTGGATGATCAGCCTTGGAGCTTGATCCTTCCATTTCAGGAGGAAGTCCTCTGCCCTTTTTGGTGACTTCTTCCACGCCTCCCTCAAAAGCCAGCCAACTCCCTGTTGGACCACCTTCTCCGGGTCCAAAATCAGCTTCCTGGAGACCCGTAATGCTCGCGCAACGTTTCCCGTCCCGCCTTTATAGAAGTCCTTTACCATAGTCACTGCTGCTGCTCGTCTTTTCCATCTGTATGGCGAATCCGCCCACAAGAGCAGGTCTTTGAAATCGACCACCTTGTCAGCCAGGAAGGCGTAGACGATGGTGTGACACGCACCGTCGCAGTGGGCCCAGTTGATGATGTATCTCTCGAACCACTTGCCCACGGTGTTGAAAAGGGTCTTGTTGTATTTCTTGCGAAGTCGCGCCATGAAAGCCAGGGCAATGCTGACTTCCTCATATTTGCCTGTCTTTAGAAGGCTGTCACACAGCGCAAGAAGCTGTTTGCGGTCGAGCTTCTCCTGGTAGGTGGAGAACCACTCATCTATCCTGGAATCGAGCTTCTCGTAAGCTACGCCGTACGGATCATAGCCCTCCTTAAAGTATATGCCATACTTTTTGACGATGGCCTTGTCTGCGTTTGCCTTCAAGAAGCGCCGGATGTCCTGTTCGATTTTTTGTATCATGACAGATTGTCCTTCACTATGAACTATGAACCGGTTTGCCGGTCCGCCGTCGACTGTCCTTCGACTTCGCTCAGGACAAGTCCACAGTCCACCGCTAATTCGAAATGATGCTGTGCGGTTGGGCGGACGTCAACCATGAACTGTGAGCCGTCAACCGCATTAAAAAAGGCGGCTTCCGGATTCGAACCGGAGAATAGAGGTTTTGCAGACCTCCGCCTTACCCCTTGGCTAAGCCGCCGTCGGTTTCTCTTTCTCTTGATCAGGATTACTCCAGTGGGAGCCTCCTTCACAACAGGTTTCGGCTAACCAACCGAGTCTCTTTAAGACGAAATTTGAGCGAGCATTTCGGTCTCGATCCTGCAATCAGCTCCGCCGATGCCTCGCTCGACGGCAATATACCTTCTCCAAAAACCTTGTCAAGGCAAAAGCGCCCGCTTCAAAAGACACATTGATTGGCTTTGTGCTTAATCCGTTCAATCCGTTGACCGCCTTGCTGGGATAGGGGCTGCACCCCTATCCCTGTGGGGTTAGACGACTGCCACACCCGCACGGGCGTCCGCCTTGGCGGACAGGGGTCCAACCCCTGTGCGAACTGAGTGTTTCGACTTTGCCTTGATCCGCTTAATCCGTTGACCGATCCGACTATTTATCATCCACCACCTCAAAATCCGCATCCACCGCCCCCTCTTTGCCTTTGTCTTCCTTCTTTTCCTCTTTCTTCTCTTCCTGAGGAGGTTCCTGAGGGCCCGCCTGCTGCTGTGCGCCTGCAGTCTGCTTGTACATCTCTTCTGCGATCTTGTGAGACGCTTGCATCAACTCGTCGATCGACCTGTCGATCTCCTCGGCATTCTCTCCTTTGGCTGCCTGCTTGACCTTCTCGATCTTCTGCTCAATGTTTTTCTTTTCGTCGTCGGAGACCTTGTCGCCATAGTCCTTCAAGGTCTTCTCGGTCGTATAGACTACCTGATCCGCCTTGTTTCTCGCCTCCACCAGGCTTCTTCTCTTTTTGTCCTCTTCCGCATGAGACTTTGCATCCTTCACCATCCTGTCGATCTCCTGCTCGGAGAGCCCGCTGGAAGCCTGTATCTTTATGCTCTGTTCCTTGCCCGACCCCATATCCTTGGCCGAGACATGAACGATGCCGTTGGCGTCGATGTCAAAGGTAACCTCAATCTGCGGCATTCCGCGCGGTGCAGGCGGGATTCCCACCAGATCAAACCGTCCCAAAGTACGGTTGTCGATGGCCATGTCTCGCTCACCTTGGAGCACGTGGATGCTGACCGCGGTCTGATTGTCCGCCGCTGTGGAGAATATCTGGCTTTTCTTGGTCGGTATGGTGGTATTTCTCTCAATAAGCCTGGTCATCACGGCACCCAGAGTCTCTATGCCCAGAGACAGCGGGGTCACGTCCAGAAGAAGCACGTCCTTCACCTCTCCGGAAAGCACACCGGCCTGTATGGCAGCGCCGACTGCGACCACCTCATCCGGATTGACTCCTTTATGCGGTTCCTTGCCGAAAAGGCTTTGGACTACTTCCTGCACTTTGGGCATGCGCGTCTGTCCGCCTACCAGGATTACCTCGTCGACATCTGAAGCCTGAAGCTTGGCATCTGCTATGGCCCTTTTACACGGCCCTACCGTCCTCTGAACCAGATCGTCCACCAATTGCTCCAGCTTGGCTCGGGAGAGAGTCAGATCCAGGTGCCTGGGGCCGCTGGCATCGGCTGTGATAAAAGGCAGGTTGATGTTGGTCTGCATGGTAGTGGAAAGCTCACACTTGGCTTTCTCCGCGGCTTCTTTCAGTCTCTGAAGCGCCATGCGATCCTTGGTCAGATCTATGCCGTATTGCTTCTTGAACTCGTCTGCTATCCAGTCTATTATCCTCTGGTCGAAATCGTCTCCTCCCAGATGAGTGTCTCCGTTGGTGGACCTGACCTCGAAGACTCCCTCTCCCAGCTCCAGAATGGAAATGTCGAACGTTCCGCCGCCCAGATCGAAGACGGCTATCTTTTCATCCTTTTTCTTCTCCAGTCCATAGGCCAATGATGCGGCGGTGGGTTCGTTGATTATCCTCAATACCTCCAGCCCGGCGATCTTCCCCGCGTCCTTGGTAGCTTGCCTTTGAGAGTCATTGAAATAAGCAGGCACGGTTATTACCGCCTGGGTGACCTTCTCGCCCAGGTACTGCTCGGCGGTGTTCTTCATGGACTGCAACACCATGGCGGATATCTCCGGGGGAGAGTATTCTTTATCCCCGATCTTCACCCGAACGTCACCGTTGGGAGCCTCAACGATCTTAAAGGGAACAATCTTTTCCTCTGCTTCCACCTCGTTGTGCTTTCTCCCCATAAATCGTTTGATGGAGAACACCGTATTCTCCGGGTTGGTTATGGCCTGTCTTTTCGCCACCTGGCCAACCAACCTTTCACCTGTCTTGGTGAAAGCCACCACCGAGGGCGTGGTTCTCATTCCCTCGGGATTAGGTATAACCTTAGCCTCGCCCGCTTCCATGACCGCTACACATGAATTAGTAGTCCCTAAGTCTATTCCGATAACTTTTGGCATTTATCTTTACCTCCTGAGAGCGATTATCTTGAACGCCGCGGTCCCCGCCTCCTGCAGACGCGACATCTATTGTCGACTGTATCCGTGCGTCATCGATCCTGAGTTCGTCACGGACACCTTGTCCGTGACCCTATCAAGGTAGCGGACGAGGCCTTCGTCATCAAGTTGGAGCTAATCATCTCCGCCCGCGTCTTCTTCGTCTTCCTGTTTGGGCTTTCCCTTCGAAACCACCACTTTCGAAGGTCTCAGCAATTTCTCATTCAGCATATATCCCTTGCAGACTTCATCTGCCACGATCCCCTCTTCGTGCTGGTCGCTCTCGCACTGAGTGACAGCCTCGTGGTAGTTGGGATCGAATGGCTTACATACCGCCTCTATCTCCTTGAGGCCCTCTTTTTCCAGAAGCTCTTTCAGATGAGTGTAAATCAGTTCCACGCCTTTGCGGAAGCTCTCATAATCATTGGAGCTTTTTGCAGCATCCAGCGCGCGCTCGAAGTTGTCCAGTGCGTCCAGAAGCTTGAGGATCAAATTTTCGTTGGCGTTCTGGCAGAGATACTCGAACTCCCTGGCAGTTCGTTTTCTGTAGTTGTCGTACTCAGCCGCCAATCTCAGCAGCCGATCTTCCAGCTCCCTGATCTTCTCCTCACTTTGGGCCAACTTTTCTTCAGGACTGGCCTTCGCTTCTGGTTCGGCTTCTTTTTTCTCCTCCTTCTCTGCCGCCTCCTGCTGCACCTGTTGCTTTTCTTCCTCTTCTTGCGTCTTTTCCTTCTTATGCTTTGCTTTGCTCAACTTGGATCATCCCTCCTATTGTATCTGAATCCGCAGCCTTCCTCTATTTTGAAAGAACGTCGCCCAAAAGCCTGGCAGCATATTCCACCATTGAGACCAGCTTGGAGTATCTCATACGGGTGGGCCCTATAATTCCGATGGTACCGCTGACCTTTCCGGCCCTGTAGGGGGACGTCACCAGGCTGCATGACTGCATCCCGCCGCTCTCGATCTCCTTTCCGATGGTGATGGTGATCCCCTCTTTGATTCCCTTGGCAGAGACAAGCTCCGCCAACAGCTTTTTCTCCTCCAAGACCTCGATCAGGCTTCTCAGTTTCTCCCTATCCTTGAATTCGGGCTGATCAACGATGTTGGTGGTTCCCCCCACGTGCATCTGGTCCGGCTCGATCAGATTCAGAAGGTTGTCGGCCGAATCCAAGAACAGCTTTATCAGCTTCGGGTCGGCATCAGACGTCTCCTTCAGCCTCACATCGATGGAGTCCTTGATCTCCCCCAGGGTCAACCCGGCCAGCCTCTCGTTCAGCACCCTGGCTGTTCTTTCCACCTCCTCGGTCTCTATAGAGGATTCTGCTTCCAGAACTATGGACCTGACCAGACCGTGCTTGATGGCCAACACCACCAGTATCTTCTTCTCCGCCACCGGAATCAGGTTCACTCCGGTGAGAACGCCCTGGTCAAACCTCGGAGCGATGGTGACGCCCAACTGCCTGGAGACCGTAGCCAACACCCTGGCAGTTTGCTCAAGTATGTCCTGCACCGCGGCATAATCTGCGCAGATCTCCCTTCTGATCTGGTCTTCCTCGGAGGCGGTGAGCGCTTCTCTCCCCATCATGCTGTCGACATATAGCCTGTATCCTTTGTCGGTAGGAACCCTGCCGGCTGAGGTATGAGGCTGAGAGATCAATCCCATCTCCTCCAAATCCTGCATGGTGTTCCTGATGGTGGCAGGACTTATTCCCAGCCTGTATTTCTGCGATATGGCCCTGGAGCCAACCGGCTCGGCAGTGGCAACATAGTGGTTGATCAAGGATTGAAGAACCTGCCTCTCTCTATCCGTCAGATTATCAAAAGCCATGATTTGCCCGATAACATTTTTACTTGCAACGCATTAGCACGAACCTGGCACTCTCTCCACGCGAGTGCTAACCGACAGCAAAATACCCTCACCCCGGCTGGTTGTCAAGCAGATTTGGCATATCACCTCATTTAGAGATTCATAGCACATATTCGCAGCAAATGGTCACTTCATTTGAGCCTTTGTGCGAATCTGCGCCCGCGATACGACACCGTCTGTGAGGTTTGCCTCAAATGGCCTGCGACCAGAACCTGACTTGAGTCGGGTTCCGGTCTTCAGTGCGATTAGGTGATTGACTTTTGCCTGTTGCCTCTTTAATTTCGCCTTCAACGGACGGGTTTGTGTTGACTATCGAGACAATGATCAGTAGAGGGATATCATACAGAAAGGTGATCTCGGCCAGCCGCAGAGTGGACTTGCTGACTTTCTATCCGGATTACATGATCGAGCGGCTAGAGGAGATCGGCCCGGAGAACATACACACTCTGGTCATCTGGACCAAGAACCCGAAAAACATGCTGGCTCATTCTGGGTTGAGGAAGATGCTGGAAGAAATCGGTCAGGTTTACGTCCTGCTCACTGTTACCGGCTTGGGTGGCACGGCCCTGGAGCCCTACGCCCCGGCAAGAGACGAAGCCTTTGCCCAGCTACCTCCGGTTATTGAGTTCATCGGAGCCCCCGAAAGGCTGGCCGTCCGTTATGATCCTTTGGTTGACGTGATATACCGGGACGAATCTCGTATTTCAAACATCGACACGGGCCTGTTTGAAGACGTCCTGCATCGCGCTCACGGTTTGGGAATCAAAAGAGTCATAGTCTCCTACCTTACGGTTTACCAAAAGGTGGAAAAGAGGCTCGGACAAAACGGATTTCGAATCATGGAGCATCCCGTTGAAGAGATAGCCGATTTCATCAAGGAGCAGTTGATTCCACGGACCGAGAAATCGGGAATAGAGCTTTCCACATGCGTGCGGCCGGATTTAACCGCCAGAGGCTGTATCGACGGAGAGACCTTGATGAGACTTCATCCGGCCCAGGAGCCCTGCTCAGCAGCAAAAGACAAAAGCCAGAGGGATGCCTGCAACTGCACCAAATCCATTGACATAGGGCAGTGGTTCGCCTGTTATCACAACTGTCTCTACTGCTACGGCAATCCCACCAGGAGGTGAAATCATCCATTAGCAAGTTTTGACGAAAGTTGTGCTGTTATCGGAGTAAATTCGTCGTTTTTTGCCGTAGCCGCCTGCGACCCTCGTAATAACTTATAATGCAACGAATTAGGAAACAAGACTGGAGTCGTCTCCTTCTACCTGGCCGCAGGAAACTGCGGCGAACTTCTTCATGGCGCTGTGTCCGCTTTCGTGCAATGGGTGAAGCCCAACAAAATCAACACGTTAAACCCGCAGGCCAAGGCAGCCTGCCACCGAACAACTTTGGCATGGATTTTGTAGTAAGTTCTAAGCGTCATTCCCTTTCTTCACTTCTAACTCCCCTGAGGCTTTGTTCGCCATCTTGAGGGCGGGCGGACAAAGCTTCATTTTTTATGTGAGTTTTGCCCTCCGGATCAAGCAAGAAGCTGTCAACGGATTAGACGGATGCAGGGATTCGAACAAGGATTGCATCCGTGAAATCCGCTGAATCCCTTGAAAGTCTGGTTTTCAGACCTGCCCCTCCGTCGAGGGAAGTGGTATTTCGGTCAAACCCCCTACTTCTGTCCTCTGCCCTTTGGGTAAGGAATGTAGGAAGACAGATAACGCTCTTCACTTCTGCCTCAGGGCCCGGTCAAACGCCGTCCAAAAAGGATCCACTCTGGGGTGCTCCAGATGCCTTTCGCGATTTCCCTCAACCAACAGAATCCCTTTCTCCTCTGGTATCACCTCCCCCACAACAGAGGAAGCGATTTGTTTTTTGGCCAGCTTCCCGACCACCTGCTCGGCCTTGTCCTCCTTACAGGTGATAATCAGCGTCCCCTCGGAGATGGAGCTGTACGGATCCATTCCGAACTTGGAGCATATTTTGTCCACCTCATCCAATACAATTATCTTGTCTTTCTCTATCCTCATGCCTACTTTCGACGCTTTGGCGATTTCATAGAGTCCGCCCCAGACTCCGCATTCGGTAGCATCGTGCATGGCGGTGACCCCCTTTTCTCTCGTCCCCACCTCCACGGCGGTCAAGGCGTCATCCACGACCGACATCTGCCAGAATATCTTCTCCGCCCTCCGGCTGAAATCCTCTCCGAGGTACTCTGTTATCCTGTTCTTGAACGCCACGGCAAAGATGCCTGTGGCCTCGATGGCCGCTCCCTTGGTGATGATGACCTTATCCCCGACTCGCGCCATTTCGGGAGAGACGTATTTCGACTTGTCCCCTATACAGATCACCGTGGCGCCTCCCACCATGGGGTAATTGCATCCGTGATACCTGGCAGTGTGCCCACTGATGATGCTCATCTCCATCTTTCGCGACTCATCACTTATCACCTGCCACACCGTGCTGAGTTCCTGCTTGGTCATACTCAAGGGGAGATTCAGGTCTATGGACAGGTAGGTTGGTGCCAGACCCGAGGTCACCGCATCTGATGCCAGGATATGGATGGCAAACCAGGCGGCCCGTTCAAAGCCGTATTCCGGCACTATGAAGACCGGATCGGTGGTGGTAACCATGACCTTGCCCCCTCCTATGTCTACCACTCCTGTATCAACCCCGTGTCTTGGTCCAACCAGAATCAGATCGGATTTAGCGCCGAGATTGGGATAAATCAGTTCATCAAAAATCTCCGGGGAGATCTTCCCCACATCTGGAAGCCGGTTCTCGGACATCTCTGCTCCTTTCCAACGAAAAAACCGTTGCCCTGATCTGGAAGGACAACGGCAAGCCTTCAGTGTCTCCCTACGCTGGGATTACCCAGATCAGGTTCCAAGGGTATTATCTCAGGCTGCCCTCGTTTTGAAGAGGGCAACCACCCCTGACTATGTCTTCTCTCAGTCTAATCTACGAAAGACCGGGCCTTAGTTGACAATACTTTCTGGGAGGCCGACTCGGGCCCCCAGCCGTCGGCATGGACTATGACAGCTTTCACACCAAGAGTGCGCCTGATCGAGCAGTTTTTTCTAAGAACCGAACCGGGTCGTGTCGATCCATAATTTAGAGGTGTGCGTCCTGTTCACCTCCGTTGTCTGATGATATGAGCTGGTTTTCTCCAACAGGCACAAGGCAAAGGACTAAATCATGGTTGCTGACACCAAACCAGATTACGAGCATGCGTTAAAGGAAATAAACGGGGCCATCCGCAGGCTGGAAATGTATCCCTCGGGGCATCCTGCAGCCGTGCGCGCCGTGGAGAGGTCCTACTCTGCGCTTCGGGAGGTTTTTCGAAGTGATCCGCAACTGGTCATCAGCCGGGTGGAAAGGAAGATTGTAGTCAATCAGAAACCAATAGCAGATATGGAGCTTCTCAAGAGGTTGCTGGCGGAGTTCGAACACCAGAACATCGGTAGCATCACCATAACGAATGACCTGACCCAGGAGGAGTTGAGTACCTTCCTGAGCTTCCTGGTCAGACCACCTGACCGGGGGGCGCAAGCGGCAAGTCTGACTGAATTGATCGAAAAGAGCAAACTCGGTTCGGTAAAGGTGGACCAGCTCAGATACGAGTTGGTGACCGAGGATGAGGTGGTGGTGAAATCGGAAGTGGTGGAGGGAGCGGATCTTAAGGCCCAACTCTCAGGCGTCATCAGAGAGAATCCCGACCTTATGAGAGACGTGATTTCAGCCGAGACGGGCGAGAAGGGCGCCGCTCGCGAACCGGCTGCAGGTCTCAGAACACATAGCGCAAAAGAAGGCTCGGGACGGCCCACCGAGGAGCTAAGCGACGAGGATGTCCTCAGGCTCTTGGCATCAAGTCTCGAGCACCGTCTCAAGGAAGCGAAGGACGGCAGCTTGGCGCTAAACGAGGTGGTGCAACTGGCCAACAGTCTGCTTAAGGAGAGGAAAAAAACAAAACTTCTGCCCAGGATCAAGAAGATGTTGAAAGACAGAGCGCTGGCTGATGAGGATCAGCTGGATCTTTTGTTCGATGATAAATGGCTGAAGAGCCAGGAATTGCTGGACGAACTGGTGGCAATGATCGAGAAACTGGGAAGTGAAGAGCCTGACGTCGAAAGACTCAACTTCCTGTGGCGGAGGGTGGCCAGCTCCGATGCCAGCGATATCAAGTCTTTTGTCCTGGACAAGCTGCTTTCCAAGCTCGACTCCGAGGACGATCACACTCGCGGTCTCGTCGCCGCCGCGCTTGAAACAGCGTCGGGCAGCCTTATAGAGA
>CAYFQZ010000032.1:0-12946 GCA_964345305.1 uncultured Ignavibacteria bacterium
ACCCTCCGCACTGGATAACCGGCCCTTGTTCTTCGAGGAGTTCGAGTTCATGATCGACCAAGTGATCTTCGTCTCAGCCACTCCGGCTGACTTTGAGCTGGAGAGATGCAAGGGAGTGATAGTCGAGCAGGTAATTCGGCCCACCGGGCTGGTCGATCCAAAGGTCACGGTCAAGCCCTCTTCCAACCAGGTGGACGATCTGCTGGAGGAGATCAGAGCGCGTACGCAGAAGAAGCAAAGGGTTCTTGTCACCACTCTCACCAAGAGGATGGCCGAAGACCTGGCCGATTATCTGGCTCAGATGAACGTGAAGGTGCGCTATCTCCACTCGGAGATCGACGCCATAGACCGGGTGGAGATTCTCAGAGACTTGAGATTGGCCGAGTTTGACGTTCTGGTGGGAATCAATCTGCTCAGGGAGGGGCTGGATTTGCCCGAGGTCTCTCTGGTGGCAATTCTGGATGCCGATCGCGAAGGCTTCCTCAGATCGGAGACTTCCTTGATCCAGACTGCGGGCAGGGCGGCGCGTAACAAGGCGGGAGAGGTGATCCTGTACGCGGACGAGGTCACCGATTCCATGAAGCGAGCCATCCAGGAGACCGACAGGAGAAGAAAACTACAGGAGGAGTACAACGAGAAGCACGGCATCACCCCCGAGAGCATATACAAAACGCGAGAGGAGATCCTGAAAACGACTGCATTCGCCGACTCGCGAACCCCCGCTCCGGAAAAGGAGGAGAAACTCGATTTTCTGGAGAAGCTCTCCCTGGAAGATAAGATCAGGGAACTGCAGAGAGCAATGAAGAAAGCGGCGTCCAACCTGGAGTTTGAGAGAGCCGCCTTCTTCAGAGACGAGCTTTCCAAGCTGGTGAGGAAGACGGGAAGAAAAGGGCGCCAGCCACACATACCCAAGGGGAAAAGAAAATGAGAAAGACACTTGTCCTCCTCGCACTAGTTCTCATCGCATCTCAAATGGGCTGCGAGAAGAAGGTCGTGATTCCCGAGAGACCTCACTGGGATGAAGTCAAGAGGATCATATCGGAACGTCCGGATATATTCCGTTTGGGCCTCTATGACACCGAACCGGACACACCTTTCTACCGGGAGATAACCGAGAACGATCCCGATATCCTGGAAGGAGAGATGCGTGAGGCTGATCCATCGGAACTTTTCGATTACTACATTACTCTCCAATGGAACGACATAATCAAGGGGGTATTCCGTTACCATCTCAACGGCAAAGCATATGAAAAACCATTTACCACCTTCACGTACACCAATGCATATTTCGAGAGATGGGGGGACGACTATGATCCCTATCGCGGCTGGCTCCTCAAGGAATTCAGCGGCACTCTGATGCGCTCCGAGGGATCCGATATAGCAATATATGGTGTGGACATAAAGTCGGAGGGGGTAGATACCACTCTGACTCAATCACGGTTGCTAAACTCGGAGAGTACAAAAAACATCCTAGCATTTAGCGAGGGAGAACTGGTGACTTTAACCATCGATGTTCCTTCAAGCGATACCACCCACTTCTTTTTCCTTCATGTGAAAGAGGGAGGAACTTACCATAAGATCCCGTTCGCAAGCAATGGCGACGGGACTTTTTCGACCAGTTGGACCACCACCGGCCCGGACCCATCAGGGTGGTACTGCCACGCCATAGTCGACATAGTCAGCCGCGAGTCAGTCACCGACACGCTGGCTGCATACGACTCCGAATCCTGGGCAATCATCTATCGAATAGAATAGGGAAACAAAAATCCATTTCTCCCATCTGCGATTTTGTTATGATTCAGAAGGGATGCGACGTAATAATCGCTGGCAGCGCTGGCGGACGGCAGCCTGCAGGCCGGATCAGATTCGAAAAACGTCCTTGTGAGAATGGCGGCCAGCCATTAAATTTCAAGTGGTAACATTCAGAAAGGGAGCAATCGACGAATGGCAAACCAGGGGCGACAGACAACTCCAATCCGTGAGGAACCCTTCGATCTAATAGATGGAGCCACCGGGCAAATCCTGGAAGTATCCAAAGAGATCGAGCGGCAGCGACAGATCGCCGCGGATAGATCCCGTCCACTGGAAAGACGATTGGAAGCCTACGAGGACATCGTGGATTCCGAGGTCGGCGATACCACCCTGTGGCGGGCGCGAAACATCGAGAGAGAGGTGGGCATACGGCAGATCTATTTGAAATTCGAGGGCGGCAATCCTACCGGCACCCAGAAGGATCGCATCGCCTTTGCCCAGGCCATGGATGCACTACGCAGAGGTTTCGACACGGTCACCCTGGCCACCTGCGGAAATTACGGGGTGGCCATGGCCCTTGCAGCATCCTGGGCCGGCCTCCGCTGCAACATCTACATCCCCCAGAACTACCAGACCAAGCGAATAAGGGAGATGACCGACCTGGGAGCGCAGATCGTTCGAGCCGACGGCGACTACGAGAAGGCGGTGGAGTTGTCCCAGGCTCAGGCGGAAGAGGACGAGTTTTACGACGCCAATCCTGGCGGACACAATACCTCCTTGCAGCTTCGCGCCTACGGGGAGATAGCATACGAGATATACGACGAGCTTCGGGACGCTCCGTCTGTGGTGGCGGTGCCGGTGTCAAACGGTACCACCTTAGCCGGCATTTTCAAGGGCTTCCTGAGTCTGTACCGGCGCGGGAAAACCTCCCGAATGCCGCGGATAGTGGCCGGCTCCTCCTTCAAGAAGAATCCCATCGTCCAAGCCTATGCTCACAATTCGCCGACCTGCGAGGATCTTAAGCCGGAGCACATCCATGAGACCAGGATTAACGAGCCTCTGATCAACTGGCATTCCATCGACGGGGACCTGGCTCTGGCAGCGGTGCGGCAATCGGGGGGTTGGGCGGCGGACGCGTCAGACAAACACATGCTGGCCTTCGCCAGGCTAATCCGCGAGAAGGAAGGCATGAACGTGCTGCCGGCCTCTACCGCCGGATTGATCGCATTGGCGGAGCATCATCTCCGGCAGCCTCTGCCCGGCGACCGCTATGTGATAATCCTGACCGGGAAGAAAGCATGAGCTCGCTGCCGGAGGGAAATGCCATCGTATACTGTGAAGGTGCGTTCAACACCCCCAATGGCAAGACCGCCCACGGTCTGGTCCGTCTCACCCGGCGGTATCGGGTGCTTTCCGTGATAGATTCTCGCTACGCCGGCCAGGATGCAGGAGCCGTGCTGGACGGGCAGTCCAAAGGGATACCCATCCTGGCTGACATCGATCAGGCCATCCAGTCCGCCCATGATTCGGGGACGCCCGCAACCCATCTGGTGGTGGGGCTTGCCCCTGATGGTGGACGTTTGAGCAGCTCATCCCGCGCAGACATCAAGAGGGCCCTCGGCGCAGGCTTAAACGTGGACTGCGGCCTTCACGATTTTCTCTCGGAGGATCCGGAGATCTCCCAGATTGCCGCCCGGAATGGAGTCAAGCTTCGCGATATTCGCAAGCCGCCTCCGCGAAGTCAGCTTCATTTTTTCAGCGGGAAGATAGAGCAGGTCACCGCCCTCAAGGTGGCGGTACTGGGAACCGATTCGGCCGTGGGCAAGCGCACCACCGCCTGGCGAATAATCCTGGCGTTAAGGGAAGCGGGCGGCACTTCCGAGATGATAGGAACAGGGCAGACCTCGTGGATGCAGGGGGCGGAGTACTGCATAATTATGGATTCCTTGATAAACGATTTCGTCTCAGGAGAAATCGAGCATGCGGTCTGGACGGCATGGAGTGAAAAGCACCCCCAGGTGATAGTGATAGAAGGACAGGGGAGCCTGATGAATCCCGCCTATCCCGGCGGATTCGAGATCCTGGCGGCAGGACGCCCTGACGTGATCGTGCTGCAGCACGCGCCGACACGCAAGGACTACGATGGTTTTCCAGGCTATCCCATTCACCCACTGGCCAAGCAGATACAGGCGATTGAGCTTCTGTCAGGCAAGCCGGTGGTGGCGATGACGCTGAACCACGAGGGAATGCGGCGCGACGAAGTCTCGGCCGCCTGCAGGACGATAGAGAGCCAAACCGGTCTCCCCACCTTCGACGTGCTTATGGATGGAGGAGCAGGTTTGGCCAAGATTCTGTCTCCCCACATTAGGTAGAAGTAAACAGCCTTACCTGGGTTTTCCCGAAACAGTATCCTCTGCCCTATCGGAGACGGGAGAGCTTGAATTGAAGAACAGAGTCATCGAAAATCAAGACGGAGGACTGAGCAGACATGAGTACCCGAAAGAAGACCTCGAAGAAGGACGACCCTTTGTCGCAGCTGATGGTGTTCCAGCGTCTGGAAGTCGGTCCCGTAAAACTGGAGCCGCGACGAATGGTCGCTCCCTACAGGTTGCTGCAGAAAGGCAAAGAGGATACCTCCGAGTTCATCTACAGCTATGAGGAGGACGTATTCGATCCTTCCGATCCTGCCTGTCAGAATTTGGCCAGCATGATGGCCGCCCAGGTAGCCCTCAACTACGGTCTGTTCTGCCAATCCATGGTTCTCAAAGGCCTGTTCGATGACAAGGACCGTCGTTTCATTCTGGATATGGCCGAGAATACCGCCCGGGAGATATACGTGAATAAATTCCTGGAGCCGAATCCATTCCTGGTGGGCTATGCCGCCGGTCTTCCGGTTGAGAAAAGAAAAAACTATCTGCGAGCGGCCATTGAGTTTCAGCACGTCGGCCCGGGAAGGCACAAGCCCGGATGGCAGCTCTGGACCACGGACAGACAGAGGCATTGCATACTCTCCAGCGGTGGCAAAGACAGTCTCTTAAGCTTCGGGCTGCTGGATGAGATCGGTCGCGAGACACATCCCGTATTCGTCAACGAATCCGGTCGCCACTGGTTCACCGCGCTCAACGCATATCGCCATTTCAAGGAGAAGGTTCCCAACACGGCCAGGGTATGGGTCAACTCCGACAGGCTGTTTGCCTGGATGCTGCGCCAGATGCCTTTCATTCGCCAGGACTTCCCCAGCATCCGTTCGGACGAATATCCCATTCGTCTCTGGACCGTCGCTGTTTTCCTGTTCGGGGCGCTGCCGCTGGTGCGAAAAAGGGGCATCGGTCGGATCATCATCGGAGACGAGCACGACACCACCAACCGCACCTCCCGCCAGGGCATCACCCACTACGACGGGCTTTACGATCAGAGCCGATACTTCGACGAGGCGCTTTCCCGGTACTACATGCAGAAAGGCTGGGCTACCAGCCAGTTCTCGATCCTGCGTCCGTTGTCCGAGATGCTGATAGAGAAAACACTGGTTGAGCGGTATCCGCATCTGCAGGACCATCAGATTTCCTGTCACGCAACACATCAGGACAACGAACGCATGTATCCCTGCGGCAAATGCGAGAAATGCCGCCGGGTTGTGGGGATGCTTCTGGCCATCGACGCTGACCCCAGGCGTTGTGGATACGTGAACCAGCAGATCGAAGCGTGCCTGAAGGATCTTGCTGTCAAGGGAGTGCGTCAAGAGATCTCTGCCGCAGAGCATCTGTTTTTCATGCTATCCAAGAAGGGGTTGATCGACATCCCGGAGGAAAAAAAGAGAAGTCTAAAGGAGCATCCGGTCATCCTCAAGCTGCGGTTCAGCCGTGAGCGATCCCCCATCGACGGAATCCCGGTCGATCTGCGGCAGCCGCTTTATCGGATAATGTTGGAGCATGCGAGCGGAGCGGTCAGGCGCCAGGAGCGCAGATGGGTCGACTTCGACCCGCTAACCGATCCAACAATGGCCAACCCCTATCCTTTCGAACTGACCTCCGGCAAGGCGCAGAGGGTTTCTGCTCCGGCCATCACACCCGAAAGGACCGACTATCTCTGGGCCGAGCTGACCTGGCCCGAGGCGGAGAAAAGATTCAGGGAAACGGACGTTGCTCTTCTGCCGGTCGGCTCCCTCGAACAGCACGGCCTCCACCTTCCGCTGGACACTGATGCCTTCGACGCCGATTACCTGGCCAGGCGCGTGGCCTCAGCTTGCAGCAGTCCCAAGCCCGTTGTGCTCCCTCCCGTCTCCTACGGGGTTTCCTACCATCATTCCGGTTTCAAGGGCACGGTCAGCGTGAGCAATGAAACCCTGTCTCGTTTGGTTTACGAGATCGGCATGAGCGCCGCCCAGAACGGTATCAAGAAGCTGGTCATCATAAACGCTCACGGAGGCAACAGCCCTGCGCTCAACTATGCCGCCCAGATGATAAACCGGGACGCCAAGATCTTTGCCTGCGTGGATACCGGCGAGACCAGCGACGTGGATGTAAACAAGCTGATCGAAACGCCCAACGACGTCCACGCCGGCGAATTCGAGACCAGCACCAGCTTAGCGGTGCGGCCCCATCTGGTGAGGATGGATCAGGCGGGCAAAAACGTTCCCGCCTTCTCCAGCCGATATTTGAATTTCTCCTCCAAGCGGGCCGTGTCCTGGTACGCTCGCACCAAGAAGATCTCTGCCACCGGCGTAATGGGCGATCCCACCAAGGCAAGTGCAGAAAAGGGCAAAAGAATCTGGGAGATCATGATAGCCCACCTGGTTGCTTTCGTCGAAGATCTAAAGAGCATGACCTTAGAAGAGATCCACCAGAAGAGGTATTGATCCTAAGGCCCATGAAGATCACGCGCATGCAAGCGTGGCCGGTCAAGATGCGCCTGACCGAGCCCTACACAATCGCTTACCAGACCATCGAGTCTGCCACCAATGTGTTTCTGCGCATCCAGACCAACAAGGGAGTCAGCGGGTACGGATGCGCCGCTCCCGATCTGGAGATTACCGGGGAAACGCCGGAGGGCGTGCTTCAGGACTTCAACAATGTCATCCAGCCATCGCTTACGGGTAGTGATCCCTTACGTATGGCCCTGCTCTTGGAGAATCTAAAGTCGCATCTGCGCACTCATCCTTCTGCCATAGCCATGGTCGATATGGCGCTTCATGACATCCTGGGCAAAGTTGCGGGCCTGCCGGTATACAGGCTGCTGGGCGGCTTTCGCGACCGCATGAAGACCAGCGTTACCATCGGCATCATGCCCCTTCAAGAGACATTAGCAAAGGCCAGGGAGCTAGTTTCAGGAGGCTTCAGGGCGCTGAAAATCAAAGGAGGAAACGACGTGGAGGGAGACATCCGGCGTGTCCTCAGAGTCCGCGAGGCTTTGGGCTCAAAGGTGGAACTCCGCTTCGACGCAAATCAGGGTTACTCGGTGGAGCAGTCGCTGCGCTTTGTCCAGGAGACGAAATCAGCCAGAATAGAGCTTCTGGAGCAGCCCACCCCTAAGGGGCAGCTTGATCTGTTGGGCAGGGTTGCCAGCGGCGTTCCCATTCCGGTGATGGCCGATGAAAGCCTGATGAGCCTAAGGGACGCCTTCAGGTTGGCCCGGCGCAACTTGGCCGACATGGTCAACGTGAAGTTGATGAAGGTGGGCGGCATATCCGAAGCCATCCAGATCAATGCCGTGGCCAGGTCCGCGAACCTGGAGGTGATGGTCGGCTGCATGGACGAGGCCGCTTTGGGAATCGCAGCAGGCCTGCACTTTGCGCTGGCCCGCCCAAACGTGATCTATGCAGACCTGGACGGTCACCTGGATCTGATAGGTGATCCCTCCGATGGAGCCGTGATTCTTAGGAACGGAGTACTCTTCCCCACGAACAAGCCAGGTCTGGGATTCGATTTGAAGGATTAGATCGGGTAATCTTCTTGCCAGGACTTTCTTCCCCATTTCCGTCGAGTCACATATTAGTCGCCGACCCGCTGGCAGAATATGACTCTGAGGCCTCGGGAATCATCCGTCGCACAGGGTGAGACCAAGCCAGTGGTAACCGTGATCAGCACTTCTCTGATAGATCAGATACATTGAAAGAGCGGTAACTCGAATCTGTCTTAGGCGCCTGGCAGCTTTATTACAGGCGACCTGCGTTCTTTCATTTAACCGGCACGTCGTGTCGGCTGTTGCAGTTCCCTTAGCTCTCGGAAATAGCGTTTGCGCATGGCCAAATTGAACCCTGCGTACAGCCGGGCGCCGGCTGCTGTCCGCCGGGATAGACCCATGCCGAAGAAACGCCTTATGATCCCCTCGAAAGAATATATGTGCTTTTGCAGGCGAGCCAGTCCTTCGGTCAGCTCATCCTCAGTCATCCCCTTGAATCGAAATAATGGTGCCCTGGAAGAATATCCCCGAAGCCACCAGTCAGGTGCAACCAGTCTGCCTTCTCTCAAAAGCCGAGCGTATAACCGCGTCCCGGGGAAGGGAGTCAGAATTCGGAGCTGGGCGCCATCCAGGCGGTGTTTCATGCAGAACTCCAATGTCTGATCAAAGACATCCTCATTCTCATGGTCGAAACCGAAGACAAAAGCGCCTAATACGGCGATGCCCTCGCCATGGAATCGGCGCATTGCCTCGGGAAAACCGATCTTGAGATTTTTTGTTTTCCCCATCCCGTTCTGTACTCTCTTCTGCACCGATTCGAATCCAACCAGAAGCGCCCGGCATCCCGAGCGTCTCATTAATTTTAGCAGCCCCGGATCCGCTGCCAGCGAGACCGTTCCCTCGCCTACCCACAATCTCCGAAAGGGGATCATTTCAGCAAAGAGTTTCTTGGCCGTTTCAGGATTCAGCCCGAGTGTGTCGTCGACGAAGAAAAGATGGGGCGAGTTGACCGACGCTATCTCGGCGATCACCTCTGGAATCGGACGTGACCGGTATCGGTGCCCCATCACCTGGCCGATCGAGCAGAATTCGCAGTCGTACGGGCATCCGCGCGACGTCTCGACTCCCATAGCCAGTAAGCTGTGACGTCTGCGCGCCAGCCTCGGATAGAGGTCCCACCGCGGAAAGGGCATGCCTTTAAGATCGGTAGCTCGATCGGCACGATACAGTCTTCGCATTCGCCCGGAGGCGGCATCCGACACCAACCGTGCCCAGCTCCCCTCCGCCTCCCCCAGGACCACGCAATCCGCGTGTTTCAGAGCTTCGGCAGGCAGCACCGTGGGATGAATTCCGCCCATCACCACCTTGACGCCGCGCAGGCGATAACGGTCTGCCAGGTAGTATGCCCTGGGAGCCAGATCGGTCATTACGGTGATGCCCACCAGGTCCACGTCCTCCTGCACGT
The DNA here is from genome assembly GCA_964345305.1 of uncultured Ignavibacteria bacterium. Classification (GTDB taxonomy): domain Bacteria; phylum Zixibacteria; class MSB-5A5; order MSB-5A5; family SM1-73; genus SM23-73-3. Next base: position 9,116 of record CAYFQZ010000032.1, read on the forward strand.
TATCCGGGGCAAAAGTCTCATCCACGATGGTGATGGAATGCCCGACGGGAGTCAGAGCAGCCAAAAGCGGCAGACTCAGCCTCTGAATCCTGAAGGTCTCGGCTCTGGGGATGCCATTTTCTCCTTGCTCAGCCGGCGCTATGAGTTTTATTCTCATATCGACCTCGCCAATGCGCAGAGGCTGCAATTTTGCCCTCCCCTGCTTCTATCGTTGGATCAGTACCATGCTAATGCTCTGCTTGACATCTGCCCTGTGAGGAGCCCCGGCGCGGAGGCTCCCCACAGGAATGAAAACCTTACTTCATCAGACTCATCTTCTTGGTCTGGGCAAACTCTCCCGCCTCCAGCTTATAGAAGTAGATTCCACTGGACACATTTTCCCCGTCTTCGTTCCGGCCGTCCCAGGTGACGCTGTGACTTCCCGAAGTCTTGTATCCCTGGACCAGAACTTTGACCTCCTGCCCGAGCACGTTGAAGACCGTCAGCCTGACGTCGGAATCCGCGGGCAAGGAGTAAGAGATCCGGGTGTCCGGATTGAACGGGTTGGGGTAGTTCTGGTGAAGCTGAAATCCCCAGGGCCTGGTTTGCCCTTCACCCATTGCCTCGTCTTTTGCCAGAGGAACGCCGAAGGACTGCATGAACTCGTCAGCCAGAAAGGTCAGCTTGGCTGCCGACCAGGAAGAGATTCGTCCTTGTGATGCCAGACGGTCGACCCGGAGCCTGAAGAACTCGAGAGCCTTCACGGCCTGGTAGTACTGATCCTTTTCCAGGTGGCGACCTGCCCTTTCAAGCTGGCACTTCAGGTTGTCTGCAGCCTGATCGTTCCGTATGGAGCCGTTTTCCCTGAACGACTCCACCACGCCGGAGAGAGCTTCCACTCCGGCAAGCGGCTCTTGATAGGGAGCCAGGTCGATCACTCTGCCCTCAGAGTAGTAGGAGACCGGAGAATTGGCCACCATGAAATCTCTGACCACGTTATACACGAACCAGCCTGTCTCCTGGAGATCGTTCACCTGGAAACCTGGAATCTCCAAGAGGAAAGGAACCACGCCGTCGGGAACCGTCACAGAATAAGTCCCCAGCGGATCCAGAGCCTGTCCGTCCACCGTGATGCTGGAGTAGTCGATTCTGGAGCCTGGAGGATTGGCCAGGTTGTAAACGTACGAGAGATTCGACCCGTGCAGGAAGAAGTCTTCAACTGAAGGCAGGCTGTATACCGAAAACTCCAGACCGGTCATCAGGGATATCCCGTCGGTCTCAAAAGTTACCAACTTCAGACCCAGCCCGGAGGCTTCATCAAATCCATAGGGTACCGCCTGAAATATGTCTGCACCCTTGAGATCTCCCTGATAAATAGTCTGGGAAATGAAACCCTGGGGCTGAATGGCGACGTCTGTTCCGGTAAGGCTCCTGAAGGCATCGGAGACCAAGTTGCCCATGGCATTGTCCTTGACCAGCCCTTCTCCCAAGGGCTTCTTCAGCTCCGAGCTGGCTTCAGCAATCACCTCCGTATACACAGGACCGAATCTGGGATCCGCCTCCACTCCGGCAACCAGACCGGCAACCAAGGCTGCAACGCTCGGCTCCTCCGGAACGGTCGAATCCACGGACAGAAGCTCGTAGCTCCAGCTCTGGACGATGCTTCCCGGCGCGCTCTGACGGAAAAGCCTGTCCGAAGTCGCGTCAGCGAACTGTGCCTCAGGTCCGATAATGAGCGTAAGTCTGCCCATGTGTCGACCGAACTCCCCAGCCTGAAGCAGCACCGTGTTTCCGATCTGAAGAGGCGATTCCAGCACGGTGTGAGAGTGCCCACCCACGATGATGTCAATCCCGGAGACTGAGGATGCCACGAACTGCTCGTAGTCTACTCCCAGATGAGAAAGCAGGATCACCAGGTCGCAGCCGAGTCCGATTCGTAGCGAATCAACCCAGTCCTGAGCCACCGACAGCGGCGGCAACACCACCACCGGTGAAGGATTGGCAAACTCGTTGGTCAGATCGGTCAGCAGACTGAAAATGCCAATCCTTACATCTCCATACTCCTTGATGGTATAAGGCTGTACAAAATAGCCCACTTCCGGATCGCCGGAGACGTCCAGGTTGGCGCACAGAATGGGGAAGCCCTCGCCAGGGAACCCGGCTTCGTTCAACACGTATTTCAGAGTCGAAGGGTAAAGGTCAAATTCATGGTTCCCTACCGCCATGGCATCGTATCCCAGTCCCTTCATTATTTCGAGTTCCGCGATTCCCAAATACTTCTGAAACATGAAATCACCCACGAAGATGTCCCCCGCATGAAACAGGATGACGTTGGGTTGGGTCATCCTGTTCATACCGACGAGGGTGGCAATCCTGGCCATTCCACCCCAGGTCCAGTTTCCCCCGGCGTCCTTGGGACCATAGGGCAGAAGATGTGAGTGAGTGTCGTTGACATGCAGTATGGTCAGCGTATCTGCCTGAGCTTGGGCCAGAGAGAACGCCGTCACCACCACCAGAGTTCCGATCAGTAGAGTCAGCTTTTTCATCTTTCTTCTCCTTTGCATTTTAAGGTTAACGTTTGCCATTTCTTGCCCCATCCGAAAACCCGGGACTTTGTCCATAATACCTCCTTTCCGCCCCCTTTTCGATCGTTGATCCAGAAAACGGCTCGCCAGATCAACCGGCCGGCAGCAAGCATCATTTTCTGAAGAACCTGTAATTCAGCCTCACGGAGAATGCCTTCTCGGAGATCCGCTGGCGCGAGCGCTCACCCCTCGTGTCGCCCGAGCGGTAGACAGAATGTACGGACCAGTGCGGAGACAGCTTAAGCCCGACTTTGAGCAACAGTGCTTCCTCGTCGAACGGCTTGCTGCCGCTGCCGCCCACCCACAGGGAAACACGAGGAATGGCTTCAGTGCCGACACCGTAGTTGAGATATCCTCCTCCGGAGACTAAAGGGACATTCTCCAGGCGGCTCAGAGACGCGTAGAGCATCTTGGGACTGCCCAGACGTACATGGTAGCTGACAAGCGCCTTGGCGTTGAACTTGTTCTTGGTGTAATCCTCCGGCTCGGACGAAGGATAGTAGACACCGTCGGTCGCGTACAAAGGCCCGAAGCCGAACCCGCCGGATCCCCAGTTTACCGAGAAATGGGGATTGAAGATCCAGCTGGTTCTGGATGTCAGCTTGAATTCGTTGTACGCATCGCCAACGTACTTCACCCGGCTGTCGCTGATGTAGCCGGTCCGAAATCCTAATCCGAAGTTCTTGTTTATCTGGTGGTCAATCCCGAACCCGGCATCCTGAAAACCGATTTTCTTGCGGTGTTCCACGTATTGCCAGCCACCCCCTCCGTCGCATCCCGATCCCGGACTGTAATGACGGGTATAGTAGCGACCGGCATAGGAGCCTGCGCCTGCTCCGAAGGTCAGATCGGTAAAGAGCGAATCGGAGTGTTTCTTCTGTACGCCGACAGCTACCGGCAGGAGCATCAGAACACCACAAAGTATGCGTGCTGTTTTCATTTTGACTCCTCCTTTCTAGAAGTTTGCCTCAAAGACATTGACTTCGAGGCAGTTTGAATTGCAAGCATCCTGAGAGACGTTCACCTGCGGCAAGGCGAGAGCCAGATTCCCGTCTTTCAGGTTTAACATGGCGCCGGAGGGCACCTAAACCTGCTTTTTCCTGCTGGCATTGAAGCAGATGGTTGCGCCGCCGGCTTGGGCTGCGGTAAGGATGCCCAGCGAAGCCAAACCCGAATCATCGTCCGAATCCCTCATAATGGCGACAGCGAAGATCCCGCCTAACACCGTTCCCAGGAGGCTTCCACCCAGGCCGGCCCAGTAAGAGCC
>CAYFQZ010000033.1:0-3095 GCA_964345305.1 uncultured Ignavibacteria bacterium
ACCCCGATCAGCACCGCCCCGGCAACGGCGCGGATAACGAAGCCGCCGGCAATGCACATGACGTCTATTATGACCACGTTCTTCAGGTAGATCGAGTAGAGCAAGTTCAAGACAAAGTAGCCCAGTGCAGTCAGGGCGAATATTGGACTTAGCCAGGCCGAGAGCCCCAGGGCGATCGCCGCAAGCAGGATGAAGATCCAGACCGCCGTGGAGATCCCGATCTTCCCGCTGGCGATGGGACGAGCTGCCTTGGATGGATGCCTTCGATCGCTCTCCACATCGGTTATGTCGTTGAACACATACACGCTGGAGGAGAGCAGACAAAACAGGGCAAACCCAGCCACGCTCTGCAAAACCAGATCGAGGTCGCCAAGATTTTGGGAGAAGATCAATCCGGCGAAGACGACGAAGTTCTTGACCCACTGCTGCGGCCTTAGGGTGGCTAGGATGGGACGCATATTGACGCTTCGGCCTCCATTAGTCGACTAAAAGGCAGAAACCGGATAACTGCTTTACCCATTAGAATTTAAGTTAAATTTCCCAAATTACAATCGAAAATTGCCAAAATTTCTGTCTGATTTGGCTTCACAGTGGTATTCCTGTTATCCAGGGGCAAAGAAAAGCGAAGCGCCGCAGCTTGCCCCAAGAGCCAGGTGGAGCCCTGTGGGAGGGGCCATGACTCGTGCTGAATCTCCTTCAACTAGGCTCAGGGGAGGCACAGTCAGGACCACATGCCTCCCTCTCACGGGGATCAGGTCGAAGGTCCGCCCAGGCCAGGAATGCGAAAAGGGCCAGAACTCGAACCAGGCCGGGTTCTGGCCCTTTGCCCCCCTTTAGGAATCTACCACCGATCTCTTCTTGCCATTTCGATGACGCCGGCATTAGCCTTGGCTGAAATCATGAGATCACGGCAGCCAGTCTCTCCTGATACATCACCGATCTGTTCTTTCCCGTACTCTTGGCTCTGAGCAGAGCCATGTCTGCGCAGTAGATCAGGCGGTCCACCGAGCGGGCATCATGCGGATAAATGGCTCCGCCCAAGCTTATGGTGATGTTGTGCTCCTCCTTGGAATGTTCGTCTTTGAAGGGATAGTTCATCATGTTCTTTCGCAGCCTCTCCAGAAACTTCAGGCATTCCTCCTGATCCGACTCGGGCATGATGACACAGAATTCTTCTCCGCCGTAGCGGGAGACCACATCGATGGACCTCACCGTGCGGGAGAGCATCTCTCCCAGTTGCTTCAGAAGCTGATCCCCGGCCTGGTGCCCGTAGGTGTCGTTGTAGATTTTGAAATCGTCTATGTCGAAGATGACTAAAGCCAGTTTTCGACCGAATCTCTTTGCACGAAACACCTCCTCGGTCAAGCGCTTGTGGAAATACCGGTAGTTGTATAGACCGGTGATGCTGTCCGTGTATGAAAGCTCTTCCACGTTCTTCAGGTGTTTTATGTTCTCACAGGTGATAACGGCCACGTTGAGCAGAAGGGACAGAAGGTCCAAATCTGTTTGCCGATATTTTGCGCCGTCGGCTTTTTCGCCCAGAAAGACCGTTCCGAAGATCCCACCCGAAAATGAGAGTTTGGCCCCGACCTGAAAGCCTGATTCCAATAGCGCCTTCAAGAGTTTGTCTTCACGGGACAGTTTCTGCATGGTGTACAGGTGCCAGATTTGCCTCTCGTTTTTGATCCAGTGATATAGGGCCTTGCCCTTCTCTATCTTCAGCTCGGAGATGGTGCCTTCCCCGAACAGATCCGAGGCCTGGGCACCGTAGAAGTACCTGCCGGTGATGTCTCCTTTTTCCTTCTCAGGGAGCATCAAGAGGACGGATTTAGCTCCCAGATGATCCTGCATCATTCGGGCCAACTCGGAGAACAATCGCTCCTGTTCCTGGACCGAGTACAGCTTCCTGACCAGTTCCAGGACGGTATTCAGATCGAATATCTTTCTCTTAAGATCCCGGTTCAATGCGGACATCTCGACCTTGGACTGCTTTGCGCTGGCAGCAGACTTCTTCTCCAGGTCCTGCAGTTTGCTTGCAGAGTCCTCTTTCTGCAGGCCCAGAGCGACCTGGTTGAAAACGAGAATAGCCAGTCTCTCCTCCCAGCAAGGCTCGGCATGGTGCACGTTCGGGGCGCCTGGTTTATCGCCGGCCTTGAACATTGCGAAGCCCCACAGGTCCGATTCGGTGGTCAGGGGCATGATTCGATCAAGGCCGTACTGTTTTTGCAGAGATACCAGGGAGGAGGGGATCCTTGCCGATTCAAGAAATTCCAGGCGCCCCATTCCCTCTGCCGACTTCACCTGTGAGACGAATTCGCTGTTCGATTTGATGCCGCTCCTTCCCTTTTGCGGCAGAGTCACATTATGAGACAGCAATATCTGATACAGATTCCTCTTTTTGACGAAAAGCACAAAAGTGTCCGCCCCAAGACAGTCCCGGAACAAATCCACCAGTGCAGGTTTGATCTCGGGCAATCTGCTCCGGGCCAGCGGAACTTTCGAGAACTCCGCTGCCAGCTCGGAGATTCTGCTGAGCTTTAAATAATCGCACTTTTGCGCCTCGATGAGCAGCTGATATTTCTGCTGGAGCTTGGAGAAGTTCAGCAGGAACCATCCCACCAGAAACATCAAGAACAGGAAGGCAGAGGCGAGCTTGAGATAGGCAGCGAAATCAATCAGCAGGAGGATGCCGAACAGCACCAGAAGTATAAAGAGCTGAGCTGCGAAGATGACGTAGTCTTTACCGGACGTTATTAGCCTGGCCATGAGTAGATCCCCGAATAGACGGACACTTGATCGCCCCCAGGGAAGCGGACGACTCTAATCTATTATCGGCTGCGTCGGCCAGATATTGACGTAGTAAGGGCTGGGAGAACAAGGGGACTATGCGGGCTGAAGGGCTTCCGGCGGTCTCGGCCCGGCACCCCTGTTATCATTGAGGAGGAGCACAGAAAGGCAGGGGCGGAGCTTGAGCTCCGCCCTTGCATTCTCGCTTGGGGGAGAACATTCCTACTCGAGGTCGCCCAGAAGGTGCAAGACCAGAGAGGAGAAGACCACACCCGCGGTCTCGGTGCGGAGCCTTCTGGAGCCCAAAC
>CAYFQZ010000034.1:0-9053 GCA_964345305.1 uncultured Ignavibacteria bacterium
AGGCTGTGCCGGCCGCGTTTCGGGGATAACGTTTTCCGGCAGGTGATCTCCTTTGTCCGGGAGTGCAGGAGACTTTTGCCCTGTACGATTCTGACCGTGCTGGACATGCCGGAGGTCGATCTCAAAAAGTGCGCGAGAATCGCCTCGGAGTTGGGGGTGGAGCTAAGGGTCAGACATTACAACAAGGTCGGTTAACAGCCGCCGTTCATGATGCGCTGATGGATTTCCGGATGGTGTGAGGAGGGAACACGAGAGATGAGACCCAGGAAGAGTCTTAGCCAGAATTTCCTCATCGACGATGATGCCGCCAGGAGAATCGTTGAAAATCTGAATCTGACCGGAGATGATACTGTGCTCGAAATCGGACCGGGCAAAGGGGCCCTGACTGGCCATCTGTTGGAAAGGGCAGGGGAGGTTTTCGCGGTGGAGATAGACAGAAGGCTGTGTCATTATCTTGAAAGACGCTTCCGCCCGGAAAAGAATCTAAGGATCGTGTGTGAAGACATTCTCAAGCTGGATTTGGCCGTGCTCATGGGTTGCCGTGAAAGGTACAAAGTCGTCGGAAACCTGCCTTACAAAATCACCTCTCCCGTCATATCCCTTCTGCTTGAAGAGAGGGGTTCCATTTCTCTCTGTGTATTGATGGTTCAAAGAGAGGTAGCCTGCAGGATTTGCGCGGAGCCGGGAAACAGAAACTGGTCTTCTCTGTCCATAGCGGTCCAGCTTTACTCGGATGCCCGGATTCTCTTTCATCTTAAGCCAAGCTCATTTTCGCCCTCTCCCCGTGTGGAGTCGTCGGTGATCCGACTGACATTTCTCGGGCAACCCAGGGTTTCAATCCCTGATGAGGAAATGTTCTTTAAGGTGGTGCAGTCGGCTTTCGGCCAGAGAAGGAAGATGGTTCTAAACTCGCTGGCCGGGAATTTGAATTTGCCAAAAGGGGAGTTAGAGCATATCTTGAAGGGGGTGGAGATAGATCCCGGGAGACGTCCCGAGACCCTGAGCATACGAGAATTCGCGGATCTGACTTCAGCCCTAAGTAGTGTTTTCGATTGAAAAGATCCGGGCGGTGGATATGAAGAGATCAGGGAGCTTTTTGGCTGCGTTTGTCCTGTTTTTCGCTTCTTATTCAGCTGATGCCGCCACCCGCGGCCTGAGGTGTGATTTTTCCCAGGATCACCGGACCTACAGTTGGAATTTCAGGTTCGACTACGCCAGGGACACCACCCGGGCACTGTATTGGAGATTGACCAGCCTGGTGAATTCGACCCTGACCAAAAGATCCGATGGTCCGGATTGGTCGCAGGATGACGGTGACATCGGCCTGAGCCTGACTTATCGCGTCAGCAGGAGGCTGAAAGCCGGAGCCGTCTTTTCGCAGAACCTTTACTCCTCGGAGGCAACCAGGGCGGCCACCTCGGATTATGGCGTCAGCACTGAACTGGATTTTGCCGGTGTGAACTTCATTCAGATCCTGGGTGTCAAGAGCGTCAACAACCGAGACGGCGCATCCGTTCTCACGGAGAGATCGGAGCGGGGCTTCAACCTGAATCAGACCATCTCCCTCTCGCCCGCCGTCCTCTCCGGTTCGGTGACCCGGCTTTCGTTGAACCAATCGCTGGTCCAGTTGAAGAGGGCTCCCGTTCGCCGCAGGGATTTCCGGCTCTCCCTCCTCAAATATCTCTCCGATCCGGCTCCCGCCTCCTTACTGCGGGATAGCATCAAGGTGGCTTATCAAGAGGCCTGGACGAAAAAGAAGTTCTTCAGCGGCAGAAGTCAGAAGGTCAATCGCCGGGATATCGAGCTGCGTGCGGCAAAGCAGGTTCCTTTGGGGCTCAAACTGGATTTTGCCGTCAACTATCTTTATGACCGGGACAGAAGGTACTCGACCGCGGATGACACGCTCGATTTCTATCTGTTGTCGAGTTCGCTGAACGCCGATCTGCGTCTGGAAAAGGAGCTTCTGGCCGGCGTTTCGGCCGGCGCCTTTTACAAATTCATAAGCTCTCACTGGGACTATCTGGACGAAGCCAGGGATCAGGAGATGGAGAGCGGCGAGTTGGGTGGAGAAGTGAAAGCCAGAATCACCTCGGCGGATTCCCTCTACTTGACTGCATCGGTTGGCGTGACCTCGTTTTTCGCCCCTCTCTCCGGGCAGTTCAACGATCGGGACAGGCTCACCGTTCTGGCCTGGGGCGAGTATGTCCACGTTTTCAGCACCTACCTGGATGCGAGGGTAGAGGGCGGTTTCAGGAATTTCCACCAGATCTACATGTCGGAGTTGGCGTCGTTCGACAACAATCACGATCAGACCTACGTCTTGTCTCCCAGCCTCAGCTGGCGTCCTGCTGACAAGTTGAGCCTGAAGCAGGAATACCGCATAAAGGCCAACTACAGATATTATGATTATGAGAAATCAGAGGAGACCAGCAGGAATTCTCTTTTCCGGCGGGCCAGTTCGACCTCCGCGATAACCTACAGGTACAGTCCAAGGATGACCTTTTTCGTCGGATACACCTACAAGTATGAGGACGACGGGCCGCTGATCTGGAAGGACCAGTGGGTTCAGAAGATCAGCCGGGATCAAAGAACCAATACCATAAACCTCTCTTTGGAATATCAACCCTTTGAGAAGGTCAGCCTGTCTCCTGCGTATACCTATGAGAAGAGAAAATCCTGGAGCCACGAGGCCGGGGAGGTGGCCGGGCCGGACGAAGAAGCGGTCAAGGAGAAGCGCGTACTCACCGACACCTTCTTCCGGAACATGATCTCTTTTTCTGTGAGATACTTCGTGGACCAGGATAACCACCTTCACCTGTCGGCGGCTCACCGCCTGCAAGACGGAAGCCACAGCCAGCGGGAAAGCTCCGACTACGTGACGGTGTCGATTTCCAGAGCCTTTTGAACGCCAGGAGAGGTGAGCCAGATTGAAAACGAACGGGCGGAAAAGCCAGACTTGGGGCGGACAAACGGGTATATTCTCCAGGTACACGGCAAACTGGATCATCCTCGTCTTTATCGCGGCCTGCCTGCCTCTTCTGCTTTGCCTGATGGGATGCAAGAATCCTCTCAGAACCAGGAAATCGCCCCCTCCGGTCACCCAGACGGAGGGAACCTGGGACACTCCTTTTGAACCGAAGGTGGTGATGGACAATCTCTTGCACTCGTACAACGAGAAGATCATTACGAATTTCGACCGCTGCCTGTGTGATTCGTTCGGATTCTCCGCACCTGAGGATTCCATAAGAGCGGTACAGGACAATCAGGAGGAGCTGTTCGCCAATTGGGACCGGGACGCCGAGGTGAGCGTGACCGCCAATATCTTCACCACCGTCCGTGAGCACGCGGACTCGATAAGCTACGTTCTCCTTCTGGATCCGGTTCCTCCGGTGGCGGACGATATCAGCGACACGGCGGCGGTGTTGTTGAGGGACTATGAGTTGTTGATGTTCGAATCCAAACCAGCTTCCGAAGAGACCACGCTGGCCCGGGGCACGGCCACCTTTCACATGCAGCAAACCTCGCTGGGCTGGTGGTGCATCTGCTTCTGGAGTGATATTCCGGAGGCGGCCGGGGGATACGACTGGGGCGATTTCAAGGCCCGATTCAGATGAATCGCCCCTGGCCCTATTGCAGACTCATGTCGAAGAGAGTACACATATCGGTCCTGATGATCCTTTCGCTGATCGTCTGCTTCGGCTGCTTCAATCCCTTTTCTCCTTCTGTAATCGGACCCAGCAGCATCAAGCCCATTGCCCGACAGACCGACCCGGACAGCGTGCTGCACAATTTCAAATATGCCTACGAAAACCGGGACAGCATCGTCTACGAGAATTTGCTGGACAAGGACTTTATCTTTATATACCGGGACCTGGATAGAGTGGTGGGAACCGAGGTGACGGTGGAGATTCCAAGGGACGGCAGAGGTGGTGATCTGTACGTTACCCGGGCTCTGTTTCGGACCTTCGACGAGATAAGGCTGGACACCTGGATAGTCAGGCCTGGGCCCGACAGCGTGGGGCAGGAGACGTGGAAGGCTCGCCGGGTAACCTTTCATCTCTCGCTCAGGGACACCGACGGGGACTATGACTACCTGCACATGGAAGCGACTGGCTTCGCCGAGTTCCTGTTCAGGCAATCAGAGGAAGACAAGCTGTGGAGGATCGTTCGCTGGATCGACCGGTCAACCTAAATGTCAACCCACGTGCCAGGTCAAAGGAGGAGTATGGCAAAGCTCAGCATAAACGTAGATCATGTGGCCACGGTCAGGGAGGCCAGAAAGGCAGACGAACCAGATCCGGCGGCAGCGGCCATGGCCGCGGAGATGGTGGGAGCCGACGGCATCACCATACATTTGAGGGGAGACAGAAGGCACATTCAAGACCGGGATTTGAATATCCTGAGGCAGGTGGTCAAGACCGCTTTGAATCTGGAGATGGCCGCCACCGACGAGATGCTAAAGATTGCCCTTAAGGTCAAGCCGGACTTGGTAACCCTGGTCCCGGAAAGAGAAGGGGAGCTGACCACCGAGGGTGGGCTGGACGTGGAAGGTAATTTCGACAGGCTGAATCAAGCGGTCTCCAAAATCCAACTCAGCGGGATCCTGGTCAGTCTTTTCATAAATCCTGATGAGGAGAGCGTAAAAGCTTCGGCCAGGCTGCGCAGCGACTACGTGGAGCTGAACACCGACAGTTACGCTTCCGTCAAGAACGTGTCTGAGCAGATAGCGCAGCTGGAGAGGCTGGAGAAGATGGCCGGTTTGGCTCATAGGCTCAACCTGGGCGTAAACATGGGACATGGGCTGAACTATCGCAACGTGTCAAATCTGGTCCAGATTCCACACATCCATGAGTTCTCCATAGGTCACGCTATCGTTGCTCGCGCGGTCATGGTGGGCTTCGAGGCAGCGGTCAAGGAGATGCTGGATCTGGCCAGAGGTCGAAGATAGATTCGAAGAAGGCCTTTCTCGGTGCGCAGACCTCCGCCTTGGCTGGCAACTGGAAAAGGAGGCATCTTGACGCGGGACCCTACTTGAGCGGTCTTCGAAAGCCTGGAACCAGTTGTCCGGTGCGGACGCCCTGTGGGAAGCGGTCGGCCGAAGGAGGTCTCCAAGGCGGTGAAAGGTCGAGCTTCAGATCGGTGCCAATCCCTTTGCGACTGGGCCTATCTGGGCCTCAGGTCGTTACTACCAGTCTTGTTCGGGGTTGAAAAAAAACGTTTGACTTTATCCCAAAATGTTTTTACTTACCTATCGGAGGCTGAGGTCAAGTGCCCATAGCCCGATCAAGAGGAGATTCTCCCATGACAGAATTTGGCGTGGCCTGCAAGAAGGATGTGGCCAAGATAACCCTAAAATCTGCACCTGACCGTCCCGGTATCGGTGCGCAGGTTTTTGGAGCCCTGTGGTCATACGACATCAACGTGGAACTGGTTTCATCCACCAGCGGCGTGGACGAAGGACAAGACATCACACTGGTGGTGACCAAGGATCACCTGAATCCCGCCATCCTGAAGTTAAACAAGATAAAGGAAGAGATAGAGGCAAGAGACCTGTTGGTGGATCACAACGTGGCCGTCCTCTCGGTCACGCTTTCGGGCATCTCCAATACTCCGGGGGTGGGGGCCAGGATATTCTCCGCCCTTTCCAAGTCCAACGTCAACGTGGAGGCGGTATGCAGTTCCACCAATGCCGTTTCCTGCGTGATCAGAGAGGACGACGCCACAAGGGCAGAGGAGGCCCTGCGTAACGAGCTCTCGACGTGACCTTACGGGCCGAGCTGAAAAGAGGGGAGTCGCGTTCTCCCGCATCCCGCCCCGGCTGCTGACCATCCGGTTCTTCGGATCAGCTACAAGAAGCCGAATTTCTCTTTAAGCTTTCTTTTCACAATCTCCGGAACGAACGGGGATACGTCTCCGTCGAAGCGGGCTATGTCCTTGATGAGATTGGAGCTTAAGTAAGTATATCTCTCAGAAGGCATTAGAAAGACCGTTTCCGTTCGGGGGGCCAGCCTCCTGTTCATCAGAGCCATCTGGAACTCAAATTCAAAATCCGAAACCGCCCTGACTCCTCGAATTATGGCGCAAGCCTGGCGCTGGTTGACCAGATCTGCCAGAAGTCCGGTAAAAGGCAATATCTCCACTCGATCCTTGTCTCCCGCGGCGGATTGCACCATCTCCAATCTCTCCTTCCCGGAGAACAGGGGCCTCTTGTCGGGGTTGTCCGCGATGGCTACCACCAGCCGATCAAACAGCAAAAGGCCTCTCTGGATCAAATCCAGATGGCCGTTGGTTATGGGATCAAAGCTTCCGGGGTATATGGCGATTCTCATGGCTTCTCCTCCGGGTAAAGGCTTTGGTTGGGGGCTTTCAGAGGGCGTTCAGTTCTTCTTCTGAAGAAACGTTATCACCGTGTCTCCGAATTTCTTCTGCTTTAGAAGCGACAGATGCTCCTCGGGATAAGAGAAGGTTTCCTTCTTGTGATGCTCCAGGATTAGAATACCGCCTATGCTCAGCACCTCTGACTGGGCAATCCTGCTGATTATCCTCTGGGCGAATCCTTTAAGATAAGGCGGATCGGCGAAGATCAGGTGAAAGCTCTGCTCCAGCTTGCCTAAGGCTTTCACCGCGTCCGATCGAATTACCTTCGATCTGTCCTTCAGGTTCAGGTTATCCAGATTCTCCCTCAACACGTTTATACTTCGCAGAGAGGCGTCCACAAAGGTGACCTGCTCGGCTCCTCTGGACAGAGCTTCTATGCCCAAGCTGCCCGCCCCGGCGAACAGGTCCAGAATCCGTTTCCCCATCACCTCGCCCCGCAGCACGTTGAAGATTGACTCTTTGGCCCTGTCCGAGGTGGGTCTTAACCCGGCCCTCTTTCCCGCGCCTATTCGGTGCCCCTTGCGATCGCCGGATATTACTCTCATCTGCTCTGCTCCCGGTTGGCTCTATTCGACGGTCAGGTAGTCCTTCATCTGTTCGAAGGTCTGTGGTCCGATACCCCGGACCTGCATAATGTCCTCAATCCGTTTGAAGGGCCCTTTTCCTTCCCGGTAGTCGACTATCCGCCTGCCCAGCGCAGGTCCTATTCCTGGAAGTATCTCCAGCTCTGCGCAGGTGGCCCGGTTCAGATTGATTTTACTTATGGTCTGTGCCCCGCTCGCCGGAGTCCCCCCTTCGTGCTGAAGACCGGCCTGCTTTTTCTCCACTGTCAACTCCGGGGCAAACTCAGGATGCATCCTCTTATACAGAGTTACACCGCTGCCCACCAGCAGGGCGGTCACGAGAAAAATCAGGGCTCGGGTCTCCTGTGGGGTGAAGCTGAAGATTTGCATCACGGCCTCATCGTGTTATACCTGATCAACCCTCGAGCAGATGCCAGTTTCTCCGGCAGGTGTCGAAAGATGGGGATCGTTGCCGGGATTTCCAGATCAAGCCCTCCGGAAAAGCCGAGTGGAACGGCCAGCCAGCGACACCCGCTCGGTGCGCCTCAGTTTCCACCATAGAGAATATCGAGGATCAGGTCTCCGATCTTTTGCAGGCTTTCCGGGCTGCATTTGTCGGGGGTATCGGAGGTGGTATGCCAGTAGGGGTAATCGAAGTCAATCAAGTCGACCACCGGAATTCCTGCGCTTAGGAAAGGTACGTGATCATCGTACACGAAATGCTTGACCGAGTCCCTGAAGCAGGTTAGCTCCAGAGCCTCAGCCCGAGACCATATGAGATCGACGTACGCGGGGGCGTACGTGTCCGAGTAACCTTCCTTATAGATCTGAAGGTCCTTGTCTCCTATCATATCCAGGAGGATGCCGAACTCGGGCCTATAACTTCCTTTGTTTTCAACAAAGTACTTGGAACCCAAGCAGAATCCCTCCACCTGGCCTTGCTCTCCCCCGTCCTCACCGTCGAAGAATACGATGTCCACGCCCCACTGAGGTTCGCTCCGGGAGATGATCCTGGCCATCTCCAGAAGAACCGCCACTCCCGAGGCGCCGTCGTTCGCCCCCAGGATGGGGCGGGCCCGCAGGGTGGGGTCAGGATCCATGTCCGCAAAGGGGCGCGTGTCCCAGTGGGCGCAGAGTAGCATCCTCTTCCCATTCTCGGGATAGAACGAGGCCACTATGTTGGATAGTCTCAGGCTGATATCCTGCTCCTCATCATGATGAACGAACTCTTGTACCTTCACAAAACTAGTATGCTGAGCCAAATTGTCAAGCAAATACTCTTTGGTCTTACGGTGCCCGTGCGACCCGGGATGGCGCGGACCGAATTCGCATTGCTGCACAAGCATTGAAAAGGCCCTTTCCGAATTGAACCTTTCCGGTGAGGAGGTGCAACCAAAGATAAGTAGGCACAGAAAGCACAGATGAAAAGGCAAGTTCCGCTTGGTGACCAAGTTCGTCTTCTCCCGGGCCTTGGAAGAACCTGAACAGCTGCTGCTTGCCAAAATTAACACCTGCTGAGCCGATCTGCAAGCACGGAATTGCCTGCAGGGATTTCCTGGCGGAATCAGGCAGACAGCAAGCGTCTTCCGCACATCTCCGGACGGGCCCGGATGGAGGTTGTCACCCCGTTCTGCCGTGCCTGCAAGGTTGCGGTCAGAACCACCCGAGCTTCCCCCCGGCTCCGGCCCCGTATCTTTGACTCTTTAGAAGCTTATCTGGATCCAGATTCCCAATTCTCTGGTGTGAGTTTTTCTCTTGGTCTTCTTGTCGTTGGTGTCGGCCCACTTGGCCGTGGCCCCTCCGGTGACCTGAGAGGAGAAGTTGTAACTTGCCGAGGCGGAGACCGAAAGACGACTGTTGTCTGCGGTCACGTTGAACGGCTTCCCTCCCACCGAGCTTCTGGTCTTTCCGGATGATGTGGAGACGCCGATGGACAGGCCCAGCGTGCTCTTGAACCTTATCCTTCTCAGAAAAGGAATCTTGATTCCGGTGGGGGCGCTGAAGGAGTAGCTGTTAGTCACGTTTATGGTATTGTCATAGCTTTTGGTGATGGACTGATTGCCGGCATACCTCCTCAAGTTCTCGTCTGTCAGAACCTTCTTGGTGATCTTC
>CAYFQZ010000035.1:0-3252 GCA_964345305.1 uncultured Ignavibacteria bacterium
CGGACCAGATGCTCCTCGGGGGTAAGGTGGCATTTGATGCAAAGGAGTGAGGTATGATGCGATATCCGCTTTACGTCGGCAATCTCACGGTGGCAGGCACTGCATTCTTCAGGCGTATGAGGCAGAAGAGGGTCGTGCGGATTGTGACATGCCATGCAGGGCTTGCCGGGGTTGTGTAATTCGGTCACGATCTGCGGAAATCCAGTGGGCCGTGATGGGTCATATCCGTGACAGAGGGGACAGTATCCGCGTTGTCTCGGAGCGGGGGGGACGAATTCGTCAGGCACTTCGACGTGCTCGGCTGCAGGACCGTGGCATGCCTCGCACGAGACACCGCGGTGATTGGACTTCTGGTTCTGATCATAGATATCCTCGTGGCAGTCAACGCACGCCGTGTAACCTGCGTAGTTGACCCCTCGGGCGGCGATCTGGTCAACGGCATCTGCCCTATAGTGGCCGTACTTACCGAACGAATGGGGGACAAGCGCAGAGCGGGCCGCGATGAGTGCTGCAATGGCTAAGGCAAAGAGAAAAGCCAAGCTCAGGATTTGTCTCGGGATTCTCAGCGGACTCAATTTTCGATCTCCACAGTCACCCCAACGTAGCGAAATCGTCTTACAAAGACAACGGCCATGAAAACCCAGGCTGTTAGATTTCGGCCCCTTCCGGCAGCCAGATTCCGACCAGGCGTCATTTCCAGAAAATGTCTTGCGCTGCAGGCACTCTATGCCCTCTTCTCTTCATTCAGCAAGTCGAACTCTTTGTCAGCCCTTTTCTTTTTGATATATAGCACCGTCACACTGAATAGTATAAAAAGCCAGACGAATCCCAGCACCACCTTTCGCAGTCTGAAAGATTCCAGGACCTCGTGGATGCGCAGCTTAATGTCGGAGGCAACGGATTTCGCCTGCACCGTGTTTTCCTCAACCAGGGCAAGATTAAGGGCGTGAATGGTCGGGATGGCCTGCAACAAGCTGCTCTTGGCCCTCTCCAGGCCCACCTCGTCTTCCATTACGTCCACGCCTTTGAGCTTTGCCTCTGTTATTATGGTCTCTGCCTGCTCTATCTCGTTTTGGACCTCCACAATGAGAGTTCTTATCTGCTGTCCGCGTTTGTAGCTGCCAGACGTCTCGTCATGACAGTTTGTGCAAACCGGCCCCAACATATCCGCAGATGCCTTCTGGGTGCGATGGGGTTCGTGACACGAGATACACTGAGCCATGTCTCTTCTCTTCATCGCGGCCAAATGCGGACTCTGATCGAAATAGTCGAGCGCCGTGACGTGGCACTGACCACACACGTGCTCCACTTCGGTCACTCCCGGAGGTAAGGCTCCGTGATTGCCGTGACAGCGAGCGCAGGTCGGAGCACTGCGATCGTTCTTCTCCATCAGAAAAACACCGTGGATTCCCTGAGAGTATTCTTCGAACGTACTCGAGGGAAGATCATATTGATCCATCATCTCCGCATCAGAGTGGCATTCCGCGCAGGTGTGTGGGAGGTTAGTGGGGAAGACCATGCTTTCTGGGTTGTCCGACAGAAAGATGCTATGAGTCCCGTGGCAGTCTACACAGGTGGCAGCATTGGGATCATTCCTCTGTAACAATGCTATTCCATGGCGGCTGGTTCTGTAATCCTCCAACTGGTGAGTAGGGATACCGAACGGTTTCATCCTCTTTCGGTCGGAATGACAATCCCCGCAGAGGAAGGTCAACTCCTTCTTGGTGGGCTTGCCCACAAACCCGGCTCTCGGCGACATGGAGATCTCCTGATCCAGCGAACTGGGATCTCCTCCGTGACACTCATGGCAAAGGATTCTTCTCTTATAGTGTATACTTCTTTTGTATTCCACCTTCTGTTCCCCATGGCAAACCATGCAGGAATACGATTGCTCGTCTACCGTTTGAGCCTGCAACGGTCGGTAGAAAAGCACGGCCAGCCCGATGAGAAAGAGAACGCTTATTTTGCAGATAGCTGCCATTTGCAGGTCTATTCCTTCTGAGTCTGTTTGGTCACCTGGTGCGGAATCCCTTTCAGATCGAAATGATATTTCTTCCCCAGAATAGTAAGCGTGCTCTCTGAGAGAAAACCCAGTATTCCAAGTACCAGAGCCAGGAAGAGCACGGCCACTCCCACGGAGGTTGCCAGCTTTCTTTTCCTCGGGTGACGGTGAGGGCTTTTGTCCAAGAACGGAACCAGGAAAAGCAACAGGACAAACAACCCCATCGATGCAAGTCCGGCCACCTTTGGAACATACTTCAGAAACTGGTAAGAGTACATCAGGTACCACTCGGGCTTAATCCCTTCGGGGGTCTGGAACGGGTCCGCCTTCTCGTGAAGGGGAAACGGATAGAGCACCGCCAAGCTGACTAGAATCCCGATCACCAGGTAGACCGTTATGACCTCCTTTAAGAAATGGTTGGGAAAGAAAGGCCTTCCTGAATCCGTGGCCTTTTCGCTGCTTGATTTGTTCGTTTCACTGGTACCCATACTCAAACCTCGAATGCCCCGCCCACCCGGGCGAATCCGCCCGTCCGTCGGCTTCCGGGACCTCAACAATTCGCTAAAGTGGTTCCGCTATTCCTTGTCTTTTCACCATGGCGAAATGAGCAGCTAGGAAAATCGCTGTGAACCAGGGCAGAATCATCACGTGAATGGTATAGAAGCGAGTCAAGGTATCTCCGGTTACATTCTCCGATCCCCGTAGCAGGGTCAAGAGGAATTTGCCCACGATGGGAACTCCCCGGGCCACCTCTGTACCCACCGTAGTTCCCCAAAAAGAGCGTTGATCCCAGGGAAGGAGATAGCCGGTAAAGCCAAAGGCAATGGTCAAGAGCAAGAGGACTACGCCCACCATCCAGTTGAGTTCTCGCGGATTCTTGTAGGCGCCCTGAAAGAACACCCTGAACATATGAATGAATAAGGTCAGAATCATCAGATTGGCTCCCCATGCATGTATCTGCCGGATCAGCCAACCCAGCGGCACCTCGTTCACGATGAATTTGATGCTGACGTAAGCGTCTGCGGCCGAGGGCTTGTAGTACGTCGCCAGCATTATGCCGGTAATTACCTGGATCACAAACAGGAGAAAGGTGATTCCGCCGAAGCAGTGCCAGAAACTCACGTGCCTGGGAACCGGTTTCCGTAGAAGTTTCTGAAGTCCTTCTCTAATGTCGAGACGCTGATCCAGTTCACCGTAAATCACCGGGAAGACATTCAGAAGCATGCCAACCACTTGACGCAGGTTGAACC
>CAYFQZ010000036.1:0-4035 GCA_964345305.1 uncultured Ignavibacteria bacterium
CTCCAGATCACAAAAAAAAGACGGTCGAACTCTTGTGCACTGGCGCCCTTACCGAGGCGAAACCGATGCGTTCTGATCTGGACTTTGGCTCCCCTTCTCGTAACTCGTTGGGTTATAATAGCGGGGGCAGGATTTGAACCTGCGACCTTCGGGTTATGAGCCCGACGAGCTACCAGCCTGCTCCACCCCGCGGTCTTTTTTCAATATATCCTATACGCAGCAATTGTCAAGGACTATAAATTAAAAAAGCAAGCCCACACTACCTATTATCTCTGCCCTGTTTGATCCGGAGCTTCGCGTTGTTGTGCTGCCTCAAGGTCCTCGAGAAAACGTGACTTCCGTCTCCCCGGGCCACAAAATAGAGATAATCCGCGTCCGCCGGGTATAGCGCTGCCGCAATCGAGGCTCTCCCCGGATTGCAGATGGGGCCGGGGGGAAGACCGGGATGCTTGTAAGTATTGTACGGTGAATCCACGTCCAGATCTTTCAACAAAAGCTGACGATTAAGATCAGGTAGAGCGTAGATAACGGTCGGATCGCACTGGAGAAGCATCCCCCGCTTAAGGCGATTGTGATATACCGCGGAGATCAGATCCCTTTCATCTCCGTCTCTGGCCTCCGCTTCGATCATGGAAGCTAAGGTCACCGCCTGCGTCAAGGAGAAGCCAATCTCGTCTGCTCGCTTCCGTAGGCTGTCGGTGAAGATCTTCCAGAACTGTCCCACAAGAGTTTTGGCCGCCTCCTCAGATGATGTCCCCCAAGAGAACCGATAAGTATCGGGAAAAAGGTAACCTTCCAGATTAGAACCCGGGATCCCTAAGCTGTGACTGAATTGACGGTCCTCTGCCAGATTTACGAAATTCGCAGAGTCGATCTGGATATGGCGTTTCAAAATGCCCGCGATCTGCCTTAGGGTAAGCCCTTCCGGGATTGTCACCTCGCTCAGCGTCACGTCTCCTTCGGTGAGTTTTCTGAAAACGGAATACAACGTGAGGCCCCTCTCAAAATCATACCTTCCCGCTTGAATATGTCGATCCTTGCCCAAAATTCTTGCGAGAGTCACAAGCCCGGTCCCGCCTTCTATCAACTTCGCATCCTTCAGCTTCTCAACCACGCGGTTCATACTGTCTCCCGGTTCTATAACCACGTGTACAGAGTCAGCCTGCGCTCGCCAATCAATAGGGACAAATGCCCATTGTATTGCGAAGAACAGAAGCACCAACACCAGGATCAAGCCGATAGCTAAGGCAGGACTTCTTCTGGCAAAGCGAAGACAGGCGAATATCACCGCAGCGAGAACCAGAAGTACGGAGGACAGGAAGATCAAAGTGCTGGTGGCGAAGAAGGCGATCCAGTCCTTTAGGCTTACATATTTGTGTTCATTCCCCATCGCAAATGGTGTCCCGTTCTTCTCTGTTGAGGTTATCCAGGTAGCTCTGCAAGATCAGGGTTGCGGAAATTCGATTGACCGCATCCTTCCTCTTCTGTTTAATGCCCATATCCCTCATGCTCTTTCGGGACTCGACCGAGGTCAACCTCTCGTCCCAGGCTTCAATCTCCACGTCGATTCTGCGGGATAACTTGCTGACGAACTCCTTTACCTCTTTTCCCTTGAAGCCGATGCTGCCGTCCATGTTCTTGGGCATCCCCACAACTACCCTGGTCACCTTCTCATCCTTCACTATAGCCCGGATATGAGAGAATACGTCTTTCAACTTCCTGGTGTCGATGGTAGGAAGCCCCTGCGCCGTGATCCCCAGGGGATCGGAGACTGCCAATCCAATTCTCCTTTCCCCGTAATCAATTGCCAGAATTCTTGACATGATCCTCAGCCTGCCGGTATCATCGCTCTGAGTTTCCAGATGTCATGGTTGCCATGCCGAGACACCGAGCCTGTCATGCCCCGGCAAACTCTCTTCAGATTTTCACCCTCCTTAGGCTTTCTGCTGCTTGTTCCGGAGTGGTGGCGTTTATGTAAAGTCCGGTCCCCCATTCGAATCCGTCTATTCTAACGTAGCGGGGCATGATCTCAATGTGCCAATGATAATCCTCGCTCAGGGTCTTCCAGGCTCCCCCCCTTCTTTTGGTTCGATTCGGTCCCGAATGGAGAATGTAATTGTAGGGTGGATCGTTCAAGAGAATTCTCAATCTGAGAAGGATCTCCTTGAGCAGACCGGCCAGATCGCGACATCCTTCCTCGCCGGTATTTTCGAAGTCGGCCGAATGCGTCTTGGGCAAAATCCACACCTCGTGGCTGAAGCGCGAAGCAAAGGGGGCTATGGCGACGAAGTCGCCGTTCCGGCATATTATCCTCTTCTCCTCGGAAAGCTCCTGTTTGACGATATCGCAATAAGTGCACCTTTGCTTGTAATCATAATACTCCTTAGCTCCTACCAGCTCTTCCTTCAGGTTTTTGGGCGTCACGGAAACGGCGATGAGTTGAGAGTGAGCGTGCTGAATGGGCGAAGAGCCAGCCCTCTCACCGTAGTTCTTGAAGACAAACACTGACCTTAGTCTATTGTCCTTCTTTAAATCCAATATCCTCTGTCGGTATGTCTGGATAACTTTGGTGATCTGCGAGGTCTCCAGGTCGGCTATGTTGGGCACGTGCTGGGGCGTCTCGATGATCACCTCGTGCGCCCCCACCGCATTCATCAGATCGTACATCCGATCCGCGCGCCTGTCCAGATCCAGCTCCACCCTCAGAGCCGGAGAGATATTGGGCACTACCCTGACCTCCCAACCCGGACCGTCCTTTTGCGAGTCCTTTCCTCTGACGGCGAAGATCTCGGGAGGAGTACATTTCTCCTTGCCCTGGCAGAAGGGACACACCCCTCCACCGATCAACTTCTCCATCTCGATCAAGCTGGATTGATGGTCATCCTTACCATCGGGATTGATCACCCATCTACCCGTGATAGGGTCTCTCCTCAGGGTTGGCATATTACCTTTCCGGCTTAATGGTTGACAAGTACAATTCCATCTTGAACAAGCACGGCCTAACCGTGATCTCAAGAACCAAGCGAATCATCGTCAATGAATATCGAAATCAACTTTCAGAACGTTGGACGGCGCCAGCCAGCCAGGATGATACGGAAACACCGTACTTGCTTCACCCTCTTCTGTTGAGTCTTGGATACGCCAGTTGGCAAATTCATCTGCTTGGTTTGGTCTCCATTCCGGGAGCCTTGAATCTCGTTAGAAGAACATCTCTCTCAGTCCCCCCCGACTTTTCTCTACCTTAATCTCGGGCAAAGCCTTGATGTTGATACGGAAATAGTAGCCCTCGCGATATCCAGTGACGATCCAGGTGAATCTCCCCTCCCAGCAGTGCAGATCCCGATAGAATTCGAAGGTCTGCTCCGTGATCTTGTCTTCCGCAAAATCGTAGCGGTTAAGGTAGCTCAACCGCCAATTGCGTGTCAGGGGCATACGCAACGAAGCCGATACCCAGTGGGTCTTCGCCCCTTCTCTGACTTCGCTGTATCTATGGCTGATGTCTAAGCTCCATGATTGGGTCACGGCCTCGACGAAACTCTCTGACTCATACAGTCCCGTCTCCGATGCTTCCGATTCGCCCAAACTCTCTTCTCCGGGTGGTGGTTGCACTGGCCAGGATTCCCGCCAGCTTCCCCTTAGATTTATCCGCGTATCCAGGCTGAAAGATAGCCAGCGAGGCGAAAGCAGATTCAGGTCTTCGGCTTGATCGTAGAAGTCGTGAACCGTGGAGAAGGCAAGATCTACATTTTTGACGGCACGAGAACGCAGAACCGTCGAAAGACTGGACAACTTGCGCTTTTCCGCCAGGAAGTTATATCCCGACGAGAAATTCAAATTGAAAAGCTCGGTCTTCTTCTCTGTCTCGTTTCCTCCCTGAACTGACCTGGTTTTTATTTGAACCAGATTATTCAGCCCGAAGCGCATGGATTTCCGTTCGGCGGTGGACCCTCCTCGTCCGGTATAGGAAAGGTATTCGTTCTTGCGGTCAAACTCCGGTTGCCAGGTGAAGCTTGCGCTGGGCGTCATCACGTGCCT
>CAYFQZ010000037.1:0-2357 GCA_964345305.1 uncultured Ignavibacteria bacterium
GCCATAGCCGGCCGGGTCCTTCCAGGGGCCGTAGAAGAGATACTCCACCCAGAGGATAGCGATATAGTTCATCATCAGGGTGGTGATGATCTCGTTGACTCGGATAAAGGCTTTCAGCAGGGCTGGCACCAGCCCCCACAGGGCACCGGCCCCGAAACCGGCCACAAACATCGCTGGCAAGAGCACGGCTGCTGGCAACCACTCAGCCCCGAAGAGGGCCACCCCAGCGGCGGCGATGCCGCCTACAGCCAGTTGCCCCTCGGCCCCAATGTTCCAGAACAGCATGCGGAAAGCGATAGAAACCCCCAGCCCGCACAACATCAGGGGGATGGCCTTGACCACCGTCTCTGACAGGCTGTACTTGCTGCCGAAGGCCCACAGGAACATAGCTTTGTAGGTCGTCAGCGGGTTGGCTCCAGCCGTCAACAGGATTATGCCCCCAAAAATCAGAGCCAGCAGAAGGGAGATGAAAGGCACCAGGACACCGGCCGTGCGAGAGGGGGTCAAACGTTTCTCTATTTTCAGTGGCATCGTCATCGTTAGTCCCAACTCCTTGAATTTGAAAGGGGGAGTAGCACCAGCCTCACATCGCCGCGCTTATAACTTGTCATAGGCTTCCATCCCTGGTGCATTCCAGTCTTCCTCGAAGGCCAGCAGCCTTTGTCGAGGCTTAGCGTCCAGCTCCTCAGTGAATCCGCGTGCTCTCAAATCAATCCCTCCGTCTTCCGAAGGGGTGAACGTCACGATGACCTCAGTGGTCTCACAATAGTGAGTCATCTATTCTTCCCTTAAAACCAACTCCGCTGTCGAGGTAACGATCGTAAAGAGATCCGAATCCTGCTGATTACTGAGCACAATGATCGTGACCTTGTCTTTCGGGTAACGTCCGATAAGGGCGTGGAAGCCATCAATCTTGCCTTCGTGGGCCGTTACCCGGTGATTCAAGTGTTCGCCAATCACCCAACCATATCCATAGCCCATTTCACCTAGGGACGGGATCGGCACAAAGGGGGTGAACATTGTGTCTAGCAACTCTTTCGAGACGAGTTGCTCGGTGTAGAGCGCTTGATCCCAGAGATACAGGTCTTCCACCGTAGAGTATAGCCCACCAGAAGAATATGGGATGGACATATTCGTGAAATCCGCTTCGGTGCCATAGGTTTCATAGCCAGTGGCCAAATGGCTGTTGCCGTGATCGTACCCAGTATCCATCATCTTCAGCGGTTCAAAGATATGCTGCTGCAAGAAGGCTTCGTACGATTGGCCGGATACCTCCTCAATGAGATAGCCCAGTACCATGTAGCCTTCATTCCTGTAACTAGCCTTTTGACCTGGTTTGAACTCTAGGGGTTCGTTTTTGAACAGGGCAACGATCTGGCTCGGCGCTAAGGGCGTGTCCGTCTTACTTCTGTTTGCAAAAACTCGCCAAGAATCTGGGATACCGGACGTATGAGTCAAGAGATGGTGAATGGTGATCTCTTGCCAAGCAGTGGGACAGTCTGAGATATGGTCGCAGATACGATCTTGCACATTCAATTTGTCCTGCGCTTGGAGCATGAGGATCGCCATGGCGGTGAATTGCTTTGTCATTGAGCCGATGCGAAACCTTGTCTGTGGTGTATTCGGCACACTGTTTTCGATATTTGCCAGGCCATACCCTTTGCTGATCAAAACTTTGCCGTCTTGTGTCACAAGGACAGAACCACTGAATGATTGCTCTTTGGCCAGATCGCTCAGATATGCGTCAATTCTTGAGGCGACGTCTTGCGGTGTTGGGGTTGCGGCAGGAAGCGTGGCCGTGGGCGCTTGAAGCATCGTACAAGCAGCCAGCACAGTGACAATAACTATGAAGGTCAGACCAATTTTTGACAGACGAAACACGGTGTATATCCTATGTGTTTAACAAAGGATCAAGACCAAGTTGCCTAGAGCCAGTGTCATTGGGATCTAGTTCCCGCCATCATTAAACCGATCTCTTCAATGTCCGCTCCTTCAACGGGAACGATGCCCATGATTTCCCCTTCATACATGACAGCGATTCGATCGCTGACGGCCAGCAGTTCGTCCAGATCCTCAGAGATCAACAGAATGGCCGCCCCATTTTCCCTTTGTTCCAGAAGGAGTCTGCGGATCGATTCGGTAGCTCCGATGTCCAATCCCCGAGTAGGATGTACCGCCACCATCAGACGAGGCCCGATGCTGATCTCACGGGCCAGGATGGTGCGTTGCAGATTGCCACCGGAGAGAAGCCTGACTGGGGTCTCCTGGGTCGGGGTGGCGATATTGAAAGCCTCAATCAGTCTGGCCACAAAGTTCCTGATAGAGAAGCGATCCAAAAACGGGCCTCTGGAGAGAGG
>CAYFQZ010000038.1:0-3480 GCA_964345305.1 uncultured Ignavibacteria bacterium
GAAATCGTAGTTCTCAGCGAAGAACCCATATCCAGGGTGAATGGCCTCCGCCTTTGACTTCTTTGCCACCTCGAAGATCTTCTCCATGTTCAGATAACTCTCGGTGGCTGTGGCGGGTCCAACCAGATAGGCTTCATCAGCTAAGCGCACGTGGAGCGCCTTGCGGTCGATCTCCGAGAAGATGGCCACGGTCTTGACCCCCATCTCCCGACAAGCCCGGATGATCCTGACCGCTATCTCACCTCTGTTGGCTATGAGGACTTTCTTCAGCATAGGTTCGCCTTGTAGTTGCCCAATTCACAGTTCGACTGGCTCACTGTCCTGAGCGAAGTCGAAGGATTGGGCAGTTTTCTCAGCTCGATAACTCGAGCGACTACAAACCTTGATCGCCGAGGGTCTTGGACGTTTGATTTTTGTACTTGCCCAATTGATTGGGCGGTTTTCTCGGCTCGCTAAATCGAGCAACTGTATTGGCCCGATAAATCGGGCAATTACGTTGGCCCGGTGAATCGGGCAACTACAACGGGATGTTGCCGTGCTTCTTGGGCGGCAACGATTGCTTCTTGTTCTCCAGCATATGCAACGCCCGAATCAGGCGTGGTCGGGTGGTCTTCGGTTCTATCACGTCGTCTAAGTAACCTCTCTCCGCTGCGATATATGGATTGGCGAACTTCTCCCTGAACTCCTCCACCTTCCTGTCCACTGCCTTTTCCGCGTCGTCTGAGTCAGCTATCTCCTTTTTGAAGATGATCTCCACTGCTCCCTTGGGCCCCATAACCGCTATCTCCGCAGTGGGCCAAGCATAGTTGATATCGCCGCCCACGTGCTTGCTGGACATAACGTCGTAGGCACCGCCGTAGGCCTTGCGGGTGATCACAGTCAGCTTGGGCACCGTGGCCTCGCAGTAGGAGTAAAGAAGCTTTGCCCCGTGCTTGATGATTCCGCCAAACTCCTGGGCGGTCCCAGGCAAAAATCCGGGGACATCCTCAAAGGTGACCAGGGGGATGTTGAAGGCGTCGCAGAAACGGACGAATCGCGCCCCTTTGGCGCTGGAGTTTATGTCCAGCACACCCGCCAAGACGGCCGGCTGATTTCCCACCACGCCGATAGATCTTCCTCCCAGCCTGGCAAAGCCTACCACCAGATTTGGCGCATAGTGTTCATGCACCTCCAGAAACTCTCCGTGGTCTACCACCCTTTTGACCACGTCTCTTATGTCGTAGGGTTTGTTGGGGTTCTCGGGCACCAGGGAGTTCAGTTCCTCCTCCATCCGGTCAGCCAGGTCGGTGCACTCCACCTCGGGCGGGTCCTCCATGTTGTTCTGAGGGATATAACCAAAGAGCTTCCGCACCAGAGTAAGTGTTTCCACCTCGTTTTCGCCTACGAACTGCGCCACGCCAGACCTGGTGCTGTGCACCTCCGGACCTCCCAGATCCTCGTAGGTCACATCCTCATGAGTCACGGTCTTGACCACGTTGGGCCCGGTAACGAACATGTAGGAGGTGTGCTTCACCATGGACATGAGGTCTGTGATAGCGTGCGAGTAGACTGCTCCCCCGGCACAGGGACCCAAAACGACGGAGATCTGCGGGATCACTCCCGAAACCAGAGTATTGCGCAGAAAGATATCCGCGTACCCTCCCAGGCTTTCCACCCCCTCCTGGATGCGGGCCCCGCCCGAGTCATTCAGACCGATGACCGGGGCGCCCACCTTCAGAGCGGTATCCATTATCTTGCAGATCTTCTCCGCGTGGGTTTCTGAAAGGGATCCGCCGAACACGGTGAAATCCTGAGAGAAGACGAAGACCAACCTTCCGTCGATGGCGCCGCAGCCGGTAACCACCCCATCACCCAAGTATCTCTCCTTCTCCAGGCCAAAGTCCCGACAGCGATGCTGGACGAAGGTGTCGAATTCCTCGAAGCTGCCTTCGTCTAATAGCAGGTCCAGCCTCTCTCTGGCGGTCAGCTTACCCTTCTTGTGCTGTGCATCTATCCTCCTCTGGCCCCCGCCTAACTTGGCCTGCTCCCTGAGCTTCTTCAGACGCTCGATTTTTTCTTCCAAAGACATGATCCACTCACCTGCTTAAACGATTTACCTGCCGTTTCGGGTAGAGTCTCGAGGTTCAATCAGCTCATCTGACGATTGGATGGATGGTTTTATTTCACTTTTATTGCTGACCGTATAATTGGCGGCGAAGTATTTGTGGGCCGCCTCCTCCAGACATTTGTTTGTCGCATAATTATCGTCCATCTCGAGACGGGTGAGAAAAGCTCCAACAGCAAATGCTCCTGCCCCAAAAAGAAAGACGAACCAAACCTCTCTGCCGTCGTCGGAAAAATACGCGATGGGAGCTAATGCCAACGATACTAATGCGATGCCGAGGAAAACATAGCACCAGATGTGACTCACTATGGATGTTTTTCGTTGTTTGGATTTGAGACATTCGTCACATATCGAGACTTCTCGTTCCGCAACCGTCCGAAAGTAGGAGATATGTGTGAGGCTGGTTCCTCCCCCTGCGACACTGGTGCCTGCTTTCTCCCGCAGAATATATCTTCTGGTTTTTCCCACGCGTTTGTCCGGATGCCCGCAACGATAGCAGGTGGCGGTTTTATTACCTTCTTGCTCGTTAGATGTCAAGGTTTCTCCTAGCTCTAAACGTTTACCCCTTTACCTAATCGATGCGGAATATTCAAGTGTCCGCTCATCATTTAACAGTTGTTCAGGCATTTACGTTAGCGTCTTCTATGGTTGATGCGTTATGAATATCCCGAGCAGTGAGGATTCCTAATCGTAGGCGTCGGTTACCGAGAATCCTCCTTCTTTCTGTTCCAACTTGCCCACTTTCACCTTCAGATCGTGATCAAAGGCCAGAAGCCAGCCATCCTGAGAACACATCTGCAGAAACTTTTTCTTTTGCTGCATGGTCTGCCGAGGAAAGAGATCCACCGCCGCCACATAGGGAATCCTCAGGTGATGAGTGGAGGGGATAATGTCACCAGGCCAGAGAATCCGATTCTGCCCATCCTCTACCAACACAGCCTGGTGCCCTGGAGTATGACCTCCGGTTTTGAGTAAGTGAACTCCCGTCGCAACCTCGTCCTCTCCATCCACCAGCTCCAGTAATTTCTCCTGCTCCAACACCTTCAGATTCGAGGTGAAATAGGTGGCGGAGGTTCTTTCATCCGGCTGCACGGCCTCCTGCCATTCCTTGAGCTGCACCACGTGCCGGGCGTTGGGAAAACGAGGGAGCTTCTTTCCATCTTTGTCCAGCTTTACCATCCCGCCTGCATGATCAGCGTGAAGATGCGTCAGCAGAACCAGGTGTATGTCCTCGGGCACAAGATCCAACTCCGAAAGCTCTTTCTCAAGTGCGGATGACCTTTCCACCCCGTACATCTTCCTCTGCCTTTCGCTGAGCGCATCTCCTATACCTGCATCCACCAGGATGTTCTCCCCATCGGCTCTGATTAAGAGCA
>CAYFQZ010000039.1:0-6720 GCA_964345305.1 uncultured Ignavibacteria bacterium
AATGAAGATTTCTCATGGGTCGGCGCGGTTTGCCTTTTTGTGCAGGGGATTCTCTTTGGCCTCGCATATCTCAAGACCCGCTCGCTCTGGGTACCGATTGGCATGCATGTCGCCTGGAACTGGGCCCAGGGTTCGGTGTGGGGGGTGAAAGTCAGCGGCACAAACATTCCCAACAGCTTATTGGAGTCAGTGCCGAAGGGACCGGAACTCCTCAGCGGCGGCGCCTTCGGCGTCGAGGGCAGCCTGATCACTGTAGCTGTGACTATTGGCCTAGGTCTATATATCTGGAAAGCCAGGTGGATTAAGCCGACCGAAGAGATGGCTGCACTGTGGCGAAGATATCCCTCCGGCTTCGGCGTGAATCCATCTGATATCAAAGGTTAGCTGGTAGGTCCGAAATGCCCCGCAAGCAGTCTACGTGTCGGATAGTCCCCCGTATGGGGGACATATCCGACCTACTCGCCACTCGCTGCAGGTTCGAAATGCGCGCAAGAGGCGGCGTTTTCGGACGACAAGGACCGTTCAATGTCTACACGTCAAATAATCCCCGGTACGGGGGGCATATCCGACCTACTGGTTACTCGCCGAGATCGTCGGCGCAGCGGAAGCCCACGGCGAAATCGACCCAATTAGGGGGTAGGGCGTTGCGGTAATAGACTCGGTTACAGTACGGCCCGGAGTGCCAGCCGCCTCCTCTGATCACTTTGAATTTTCCGTCGTCGGGACCACTTGGATTCTTGGGGGGACTGTTCCTGTAATATTCACCGTCGTAGTAGTCTGCCACCCACTCCCAGACATTTCCGGCCATGTCGTGCAGACCGTGACCGTTTGCCAGGAAGCTCCCCACGGCAACGGTTCCCTCAAGGCCCGCCAATGTGTAGTTGGCCTGAGCGGAATCCAGTTCATCGCCATGAGGGTAATTCATACCCACCAGTCCGCCTCTGGCAGCATACTCCCACTCAGCCTCAGACGGCAGCCTTTTACCAGCCCATTCGGCATAAGCCGCAGCATCCCTCCAGCTGATGCCGGTCACTGGATGGTCTGGGAAATCGGGACCGCTGTGAAACTCATTCATGTCCCAGAATTCCGGCGTGGCTCTCCCTGTCTGCGTACAGAACTCAAGATACTGAGCATTGGTGACTTCGTGCTTGTCCATGTAGAAGGAGTCAATGTAGACTTTGTGCGCAGGGCCGGAGACTCCTTCCTCATCCTTGCCCATGACGAACTCTCCGCCGGGAATCAAGATCATCTCTGCTTCGATGGCCGCTGGCTTGGGAACTTCCGGATCAGTCTGTGCAAATAGCGGCGACACGCTTAGGGTCAAAACCAATAGCAGAAAAGCGGCAAACTTCGGAGAGAGTTTTTCGCAGAGCATTGTTTTGCCTTTCGCTTGAGAGGGTTTTCGAGCATCGCTTCGACTCGCCAGGTTTGACTTTCGAAGCCTCATTATAAGTAGTATACCGGTTTTTGTCAACTACAGTTCCCTCCTTGAAGAAATAGCTTGCACGCGCGCTGTTTTCTTTGTAGAATGCAGTCAGGACGAACATGCTCTTGTCCTGATCCTTTGTCATTTCATGCCTTGAGCTGCAACAATGGGGATGCAATCATTTGCCTGAAGCGTTCTGCCTGGGCCGACTTTTGTAATACGCTGTCTGATACATCCGAACCCTGGGGACATGCGAAACGTTCTTTCAAGACGCCGGGTAGCTTTCTATTGCCTTTTTTGTTCTCTTGCTTTGGCCCTGACTTGTCCGAAAGCTGATTTCGCTCAAGTAAGTATCATTTCAGGCGCGAACGTGGTCATCAACGAAGTGCTGGTGAACGAACCTGGATCTTCCACCAAATTGGAGTGGGTGGAGCTCCATAACGCTGATTCCATCGACCACGCTGTGGATGGATGGGCGTTCGTCTGCAAGGACGATACCACGTCGTTTCCTTCGGGTATCCTGATCCTCGCGAACGGCTTCTTGATCATCGCCCGCCAACTTTCGTCCGAGCCCCCCGATTCTAACAGTTTCGAGGGCCGGTGGGGAGATGCGAGCGGCATTTGGGGCGATTCGCCACAAGAGAACTTTTCTGTGGTCGAAGCCAAGATGAGCCTGACTAACTCGGGAGGAACCATATGCCTGATCGATCCGGGTAGCAATGCCCAGACCTTCACCTGGGATCGGGATTGCGGAGACGGCGTTTCCATAGAAAGGGTCTCATCGGATGAGCATATATGGCTCTGCTGCGTCAGCTCTGACAAGAGTACTCCTGGAAAAAGAAATAGCGTCACCACGACCTATTCGCAAAAGATCGAACTGAACATAGAACCGAATCCTTTCTCGCCTGATGGGGACGGTTTCGAAGACCAGACAGTCTTTCGCTTCACTTTGCCGATGGAGTCGAGCCTGACAATAAAGATTTATGATGTCAAGGGAAGGTTGATCAAGAGTCTCGTCGAGGATGAGCCCTGCGTTTCGGGAGACATCGCCTGGGACGGAAAGGACGAAGAAGGCCAGACGGTTCGAATCGGCATATATGTAGTGTGGGCGGAAGCTGCAGGAGATTTGCGCAGCCGGATCAAGAGGACAGTGGCCGTGGCAAGAAGATGATGGACCTCACCCCCTGTTTCCCCCTCTCCATTTAATGGAGAGGGGGATCGAGGGGGAGAGGTAAACAACTCGATTGTTTCATACGACCAAGCACAACATGAAAAGGGCAAGCGTTTTCTTTCTTGTTTTCCTTTTGTATTCTGCCTCCGGTCGAGCGGCATTTGACAACTGCGGCTCAAGCGCAAAAGCTCTCAGTCTGGGCAATGCCTCACTCGCCATGACGGATGAGGCCTCCACCGTTCTGACCAATCCAGGAGCATTAGGATTCCTTGAGCACCCGGGATTCCAGGCCAGCCTTTCCCGGCTTTTCGACCTGGATGAGCTTTCCGAAAGAGAGTTCTATGCAGTTCTACCTCTTAGCCGCCTCGCTCTGGGAGCGGGGTTTTACACGTTCGGCGAGAGGAATTACTACCTGGAGAGCCTGTTGACCTTTGCTTTCGCTTATAGGTTGACTGATCAGGTCTCGCTTGGCCTGAACTCGAAGTACATGCGAGTTTCCTTTTCACCAGAATACGAGCCACTCTCTGCCTTCGCCATTGATATGGGCTCGATTTACAGATTCGACCCGAAGGTTCAACTGGCGTTCGTGGCGAGAAATTTGAATCAACCTGAATTGGTGCGGAATTCAGATGACGTTTCGACAAATTTCTGCTTCGGTTTAGCCGTTTTCCCTTTCAAGGAGGTGACGCTGCTGCTGGATCTGACCTATGAGGAAAGATACAAAGAGCAGCTTCACTTGGGACAAGAGATCACGTTAGTGGAGAATCTTCCGTTGAGATTCGGCATTCAGACTTCCCCCCCGCGCTATGCCCTTGGGGCCGGATTCAGCTTCGACTGGTTTGTGTTTGACTACGGGTATTCGAACCATTCAGTCCTGGGAGATACGCATAAGATCAGCTTCTCGTACCAGCGGGGCAGGGGAGAGGCAAAGCAGTCCACTGAGACTTCAAATGCCGAGTAATAAGCGGTGGAACGATCAACCATATCAATGATAATGTTTCTCTTCTTCTTTGTTCTGATTTACGGCGGACTTCACCTGTATATGTTCCTCAGGGCCAGAGCCGGCTTGGGACTGGGGACCAGGACCAGCATCTATGTCGCGATCTTCCTGGCGCTGATGGTTTTTGCCCCGATTTTGACCCGGCTGTTCGAAAAGCCCGGAGTCGAATACATCGCCAGGATGATAGCCTATGTCGGATATACCTGGATGGCGATTCTGTTTTTGTTTTTCTCGGTGTCGATCGCCATAGATCTTCTGCGGCTTCTGACGTACCTGGGCGGTTTATTGGCTGGCAGGAGCTTTTCGAGTTTCACGAGCATCACGCCTTACCATTTCCTGGTTCCGTTCGGTTTAGCTATCGCTATATCCTTCTATGGTTATTTCGAGGCGAGGCACATTCGGGTGGAAAAGATGACCATCACAAGCCCCAAAGTCCCTGAAGAGATGAATGCATTCAAGATCGTTCAGATCTCTGACATCCATCTGGGCGTAGTCGTGGGAGAAGGAAGGCTGAAAAGGATTCTGGACATAGTCAAGGATGAAGAGCCAGACCTGCTGGTATCGACGGGCGACCTGGTGGACGGGGAGATGTGCAACCTGACCGGGGTCGTTCGTATGTTGAGAGAGATCAGCCCGCCTTACGGAAAATTCGCGATAACCGGAAATCACGAGTTCTATGCCGGCCTGGAAAAGGCGTTGGATTTCACCGAGGCCGCCGGTTTCACAATCTTGAGGGCAGAGGGTACGACTATTGGCGGGTTTCTAAACGTAGTTGGGGTCGACGACCCGCAAGGGAAATCCTTTGGGGTTTCTGCAGACGTGCCGGAACAGGAACTGCTTTCCAGGTTTGCCCAGGACAACTTCAGCTTATTTCTAAAACACAGGCCCCTGGTAGACAAGGAAGCTCTGGGCTTTTTCGATCTTCAACTTTCGGGCCACGCCCACAAAGGGCAGATCTTTCCCTTCACTCTTCTAACTCGTTTGGCCTACCCTACGGACGACGGATGTTTAAAACTGGAGAATGGCTCCCATCTCTGCGTGAGCAAGGGTGCGGGCACCTGGGGCCCACCAATTCGCTTTCTGGCACCGCCGGATGTGGTGGTCATTGAGCTTGTTCGCGAGTAGCCAGGGATGCCACCCGCCTAGCTGTAGGGGTCGCATTCATGCGACCCGGGGCTTTGGCGGGATCGTAAGGGGCGTCGGGTTCGATCCTTCGACAAGCTCAGGATGATTCCATGAATCGAACGCCTACGCCATGCGTAAGCAGGGGGGCAGGCACCTGGGGTCAACCAATTCGCTTCCTCGCACCACTCGATGTCGCCGTGACGGAGCTTGTGCAGGGGGCCAGCAGGGAAGAAGCGGAAGGCAGTCCCGTCACCATTGTGCCGTCCTCAGGGGAGGAAAGTCGACTTCCTCTCCCAAGGAAAATGGGAAAACGGGTTTCCTCTCCCCTTTGGGGAGAGGACCAAGGTGAGGGGTATTGCTCTTGTTGTTTTTTCCTTTCCCCCTCATCCTAACCTTCTCTCCGGGGGGAGAAGGAACCCTCTTACTCGACGCAAGAGAGGACAATTGAGTTCTCTCTTTTTATTCGCAATATACGTGGACTAAGAAGAGGGGAATAGAACAGATTCTGATTCGTCTCGGTGGCAGTTCAGGAGCCCCAGGCTCCCGATACTATTCTGGTCATGTGCGCGCAACACCCACTTACTACTTTGGCTCGCTCATTTCGATGCTCTTGTTGCGCATGTTCGTTACAGCGAAGGTTATCGCGGCCAGCGACAAGGCGGCAAGCACAGACCAGACCCAGTACGACGGCGTCGAAACCATCCCCACAGTGTGCCTGACGTAGATCATCTCGATAGCAGCGCCAGAGACAAAAAGTGCGATTCCCGAAAAGACCAGACAGGGAGTGCCCAGATAGGCGAAACCTATTCCGGGCAAAAGGAGGTTTAGAATCGCCGCCACCCAAGGATTCTTTTTCTTCATGCCTGTTTTCCTCCGGCTTGAAGCAACGATCGAGAGGGTCTGTTGTCAACAAAAAAATCCCGACCCGCAAGGATCGGGTTTTTCGATTCTTAACCCCGGCAGCGTTCTACTCTCCCACCCAAGCATTGTAGGGGTCGCATTGATGCGACCCGCGGGTTCGATGAATCGAACCCCTACATTACCGAAGAGTTTTAGGTCGAGCATGGCGAAGCCTGCTGGAGACACAAAGGAATTGTCAACCAACCCTATGAGCGTGCTTCACCTCTAGAACTTGTTGTAGGGCAGGAGAAACAGTCCCCCCAGTTGCGCGAATAGATGTTGTCAGGAACACAGAACGCGTGATATGCAACGTCTAGATAGCTTCTTGTAACTGCTTGAGTTCAGTCGTCAATTGTGTTGAAACACCTGTACCAAAATAAGGTCGCCAGCACTCATCTGATAAAAATACACCTGGCCATAAGTCCAGGAAACACTAAACACACGTGAGTGGTAGCCGTCTAACCAGCCATCTGTCATCGGCGTCCAAATGTTTGGGGATGTTGGAAAGGCCCAGTAAGCCATAACATAAGTAGTAGTTCGTTTACCAGTAATCTCAGGAACGTCCAAAGTATAGTTACCGTCAGATGGAATCGTTGCTGTGTATTCTTTGAGTAGAGACACACCAGCTGGCCCCTCTGGGCCAATAGGTCCTTGTGGCCCTTCTGGGCCTGCCGGTCCCTGTGGCCCCTCTGGGCCCGTCGGCCCTTCGGACCCGTCTACTCCGGCCGGTCCTTGTGGACCTTCGGGACCGACTGGTCCCATGGGACCTTCCTTCCCACAAGAAGCGACAACTAAAATCAACACGAAAGGTATCAAGAACCTTTTCATACGACACCTCCTCAGTTGGGTGGTTTCTCGTTTCGGTCTTCTGAATCACGTGCTCTGCTTACCTAACAAACAGGTAGTCAGAAGCCCAAAGGTTTGTGACCCGTAGGCGCTGATATGACCCCACGTGCACGATCTCCAGTAGATAGCTGAGAAGCTAAGGTTCTCAACAGCATTTGTCAATAAAAGAATCCCGACCCACAAAGATCGGGATTTTGAATTTTATCCCGGCAGCGATCTACTCTCCCACCCAAGCATTGTAGGGGTCGCATT
>CAYFQZ010000040.1:0-5010 GCA_964345305.1 uncultured Ignavibacteria bacterium
TATTAGCTGCATCGGAAAGTTTGTCAACAGAATTTTGATGAGATGGTGTTGAAACAGATCGAAAATTAGAAATGTTCTTCCAGCGATAGGAACCGGAACCCGAAGTTGGACCGCAAGAGGTGCAGCCTCTGATTTGAGAAAAAAATCTTGACTTGAAAAAGGCCGGTTCGTAATATATGTGTAGCTTCCCTCGTGGGCCCATAGCTCAGTTGGTTAGAGCAACTGACTCATAATCAGTGGGTCGCAGGTTCGAGTCCTGCTGGGCCCATTTTTTATTATGTACAGGCGCAAGTGAATCAGGCTGCTCGCCGGTTTCCTTCTCAAAAAGGGACCCAGGCCGTACCCGGGTCCTATGCCTAAAATGGTTGACTTGAGGGGAGAGAGTATTATATTAGCTCTGCGATTTAATTTCTTCAATTGCGCCTTGGTTAACCGTCAGAGGCGATCGAGCTTTAATCCATCGGTTTGCGTGCGTCATCCATTTTCGCAGCGCGGACTTTGGACAACTGTCAGTTCTCGTATGGGTACGCTCTGGCAGAAAAGAAGACTTCCCGATTTCGTCGACGGTTGGGCTGGTTCTTCGGGAAAGGAGAAACTCTTTGACACAGCTAAACCAGTGAGGAAATGCGTCGCACAAGCCTTGAGGTCTGAAGGGACCTAAGGGGCATTTGTTGGGCGACCTAATCGGACAGGGAAAGGAGATATTGGAATGAAACAGAGGGAGACAGCAGTCAGGGTGCTGAAGTTTACAGGTATCTTGATGGTCACGTTGACACTGGCACTGAAGGTACAACCAGTTACAGCACAGGACTGGTGGCCCATGTTTCGGCACGACCTGAGCCACACGGGCTCCACGACTTCAATGGGGCCGGATACCAACAACGTGTTGTGGACCTTCCCCACAGGCGATATGGTATACTCGTCTCCTGCCGTTGTTGATAGCAAAGTCTATGTGGGGTCAAATGACGGCAAGGTCTACTGTCTTGAGGCCTCATCCGGAGACTTGGTGTGGAGTTACACCACAGGCCACTGGATGCACTCCTACGTTTATTCCTCACCTGCGGTTGCCGAGGGCAGGGTCTATGTGGGATCGGACAATGATACCGTTTTCTGTTTGGACGCTTCGGATGGAGGTCTGGTGTGGTGCTACGAGACCGGCGGGAACGTGGGTTCCTCTCCGGCTGTTGCCGATGGCAAAGTCTACGTGGGGTCGTCCGATGGCAAGGTTTACTGTCTGGATGCGTTGACTGGAGATTCCATCTGGACACGCAATACGGGTGACGAGGTACACTCTTCTCCCGCGGTTGTTGACGGCAGGGTCTATGTGGGCTCGGGGTGGTATTATCTCCCCACGAATTTCAAGTTTTGGTGCCTTGACGCCTCCACCGGAGATAGCATTTGGAGCTACACGCCAGGCGGCCCGGTGTACTCCTCTCCCGCCGTCGCCTACGGCAAGATCTACATAGGATCTCTTGATAAGAAGGTCTACTGTCTCGACGCAATAACCGGAGATTCCGTCTGGTGCTACACCACGGGCGACTATGTGTATTCATCTCCGGCCGTAGCTGGCGGGAAAGTATATGTAGGTTCCGACGACAGGAGAATCTACTGTCTGGACGCGTCAACCGGAGATTCGATTTGGGCCTATACCGCGGGCGACTGGGTAAGATCCTCTCCCGCCGTTGCAGGTGGCAAGGTGTACGTGGGATCAGATGATGGGAAAGTTTATTGCCTGGGCGCTTCGGACGGCGGTCTTGTGTGGAGTTATTCTGCTGGCGCGTCAGTATTTTCGTCACCGGCCATTGCGAATGGCAAACTCTATGTGGGAGTGATACAGACGGGTGCCGACAAAATCTACGCTCTTGGGTTGGCCCCCGCCTGCACCCTGACCATCAGCGCAACCGCGGGAGGAACAACCGTTCCTTCGCCCGGAATCCATTCCTATCCCTGTGATACAACCGTTCAGATAACCGCAGTGCCTGACTCATGTTACCTTTTGGATCGGTGGGAACTCGACGGGGAAGATGTCGGTTCGGCCAACCCCTGTACAGTGTCGATGGATGTTCACCACACTCTGCAGGCAGTATTTGTTGAGGCAAGCTATGATCTGGTGATAACGGCGACTCCCGGCGGAACCACGAGCCCCGCTCCTGGGACCTACTCCCATCCGTGTGGCTCCTCTACCCAAGTGTGGGCCATTCCGGACTCAGGCTACGCCTTTGATCACTGGGAAATCGACGGCTCCTGGGAATACTCCAGTCCCATAGCGGTATTGATGAACTCCGACCACGTGTTGCGCGCCGTTTTCTACTCACCAAACAACTGGCCCATGTTTCACCATGATCTCAGCCACACGGGATACTCGACTTCCACGGCCCCAGACACGGACAACGTATGCTGGACATATACCACCGGATCATCGGTGTGGTCGTCTTCTCCCGTCGTCGCCGATCGCAGGCTCTACGTAGGTTCATATGACGGTGTGGTCTATTGTCTGAATAGCTCTACTGGAGAATTCATCTGGTCTTATGCGACCGATGACGGAGTGGATGGGGCCCCGGCCGTGGCTGGCGGCAAGGTCTACGTGGGATCCAGCGATCGCGGAGTCTACTGTCTTGATGGTGCAACCGGGGACTCGATTTGGTGTTACAGAACAAACGGTGGTGTCGGCACCTCACCTTCCGTCGCCGACGGTAAGGTGTATGTCGGATCATACGACGACAGCGTTTACTGTGTCGACGCATTGACTGGGGATCTGATCTGGAGCTACGCGACAGGCGGGAATGTGCTTTCCTCTCCTGCCGTTGCCGATGGCAAAGTCTACATAGGTTCGGTTGATGGCAAGGTGTACTGTCTCAACGCTTCGACCGGGGATTCGGTTTGGAGCTACACCACAGGCGCTGGCGTAGTCTACTCTTCTCCTGCTGTTGCTGACGGCAAAGTATACGTGGGGTCAACCGACGATAAGGTTTATTGTCTGAATGCCTCAACCGGAGATTCCTCCTGGTGTTTCACAACAGGCGACTTTGTGCGGTCTTCCCCCGCCGTAGCCGAGGGGAAGGTCTACGTGGGATCAGCAGATGGTAAGCTCTACTGTCTGAATGCCTCGAGCGGAGATTCCGTCTGGTGCTACACGGCGGGCGACGAGGTAGGGACTTCTGCTGCCGTTGCTGATGGCAAAGTCTATCTAGGATCGCACGACCGCAAGATCTACTGCCTGAACGGGTCGACCGGACAATTGGTCTGGAGTTACACAACAGGATCCGGAGTAATTTCTTCCCCTGCTGTGGCCGATGGTAGAGTTTATGTGGGATCGGGCAGCAAGGTCTATGCTTTTGGGCCTCTTCTCTGCGGAGATTGCAATAACGATGATGTCATAGACATCGGAGACGCAGTTTATCTGCTCAACTACCTGTTCAAGGGAGGGCCGGAGCCGGTGCCTATGCTGTGCGTGGGAGATGCCAACGGCGACGGCTTGATCGATCTTGGTGACGCACTGCACATCATCAACTATCTCTTCAAGGGTGGTCCGCCGCCGGTGCAAGACTGCTGTGCAGGGTGACCGCATCTGAGGCCGGTGGACGACTTCTTACAGGTAAGGGCACTCGACGGCTAGCAGACCCAGCCGGAGGCTTCTTTCTGCGTCGGTTGAGCCGGCTGCGATTTTGTATGAACTGCAGGGATCAAAACCCCGACAGCATTCGAGATCGTATTAGCTTGGGTAGCGGCTGGTGGCTCAAGCCAGCCACTTTGGCTTGTCCTCAGAATCACCGGTAGGGAACGTTTGACCGGAATTAAGCCACCGTGCGACATCGCGTTGGTGCCTAGGCATGATATCCCCCACAATCCGGAGAGTCGAAGGGCTCGTCTCAGCGCCTCCGAGGGGCAAATCTTCGTCATTTAATACTTGACAAACTGGCAGCTGGGGCTTATCTTGTAATTGATCAATGTCGTGCGGGTCTACGTCTTACGTGTTCCCGCGGAGGAAGGGGAAACGATCTCATTCATTCTTCCTGCCGACCAGCTGGGTTCTGGCCGGTGCCAGCGCATCTGGATCATAGTGTCCGGGTGTGATAAGGAGGTGTATTGCCTATGAAATTCTATAGTCTGCCTTCAAAGGTCCCGTAACCTAGCTTCGCTGACTTGTATTGGCAGCATAGAGCACTACGGAAGTTCAATTTTCGGACATTTCGGAAGGAGGTGCAATTTCCCAGAACAGGTGCAAAAGGTTTATCGTTGTCGCGTCCTTTTTGGACGCATGGGCTGGTGGGTTGCAGGCAGGGAACAAGTTTTCTTTCGACTTTTTCGGTCGAATCAAAGAGGAGGAATGAGTTTCTTTTTCAAAGTGTCTTGCCAGAGAGTCTTGAATCTGGCAATAGGAATGGCAGTCAATTCTCTTTCTGGTTGCACCCCCCGGGAGAGGGTGTTTTGGTCAGTGAAGTATCTACACAACTAAACGATGAGGAGAACAACTTTCGCGGTAGGAGGTAGAGAAACATGAAAAAGAAAGAAGGTTGGTGTTTTGAAAAGCTGGTAATTGTCGCCATAGTGGCGGTACTGGTGGTGTCATTTGCAGCCCTGACGGCGTATGCAGCGGATGGCGAGGAACCGAGGATGACAAGCGGGCCCAGAAGCCTGCAGAAGGCTGCTCCTGCGACTGATACGCAGCCCATTCATGATCCTGCCGGAAGTCAGATGCTTGTGGCTTGGTTAACCACCGTTCCTACGTGTGATGGATACATTGATCCCTCAGAATGGGCGGATGCCTATGTGTATGACATCTCCGATACCACAGGTCAGCACGACGGTGTGTCAGACCCTTTGGGCACGGTCTATCTCTGGTTGAAGCAGGATGATTCTGGTATCTACTTCGCGATCAGGAATAACGCGGACCCGACACTGACTGACTACGACCAGGTTGGACTGTACTTCGACGATAACCACGATGGCTGCTTCCCGGCCTCCGCTACCACCGAGGGCAACGAATGGCTGGAATACCACCCCGGAGGC
>CAYFQZ010000041.1:0-2182 GCA_964345305.1 uncultured Ignavibacteria bacterium
TCAAAAATAACGCAGCGCTCTCCCTCTTCAACCTGGCCTAGGTTAAGAAGCTCGTATCCTGCGTCCTTCCCTATCTTTATTGTCCGGTCAACCTCTTCTTCAGAAACGAAAACGTAGAATCCGATTCCCCAGTTAAACGTCGTCAGGCAGTCTTCCAAACTCACGCCCAGTTCCCGCATGCACAGGAACAGCGGTGGAATCTCATCCACCCATTGTCTGATCCGGTAGGTGAAAGGCCTCTTGTCATAGGCAATCTTGGCAATACCGCCGCCCGTCCCCCCGAGTAAAGAATGGACCTCAACCCTGTTCTCCTGCAGGGCTTCAACAAGGGCCACATAAGAGCGGGTGGGAATGAGCGCTTCTTCTCCCAGTGTCTTTCCGTTCGGCAGTTGATGGAGGAACTTGTCCTTGAGCTCAAGAGCCCGTTTTATCACCAGAGAAATTCCGTTAGAGTGGAGACCAGAGGATGTCGCCCCGATTATGTGGTCCCCGGCCCGTAACTTTTCTCCTGTGACCATCCTCTCCGCCGGCGCAATGATCCCCATCACGCATCCTGAGAGAGAAGGGGCACTTTGAACAGGAGGTTCGGCCTTGATTAAATAGCGCAGCGCAGGAGATTCGCCCGCCGGCAGGGCCATCCCGCACATCTCACACGCTTTATAGAAGCTCTCACCCAGGTCACGGCTTCTCTTCTCATCCATGAACCACTCACTATCCCCCGCCGCCACCTCATCTGTGTAGATCACAGGCAGGGCCCCTTGACAGATCACGTCATTAGCTGCCATCAAGGCCGCATCAATGCCGATG
This sequence comes from uncultured Ignavibacteria bacterium, assembly GCA_964345305.1. Classification (GTDB taxonomy): domain Bacteria; phylum Zixibacteria; class MSB-5A5; order MSB-5A5; family SM1-73; genus SM23-73-3. The sequence continues at coordinate 808 of CAYFQZ010000041.1, forward strand.
CCCTCGTAGTAAGTCCTTCCGGTTCCTGCGTGCTGATACATCCATTCGGCAATCCAGTTTTTGTTCCCCAGGCCTTCCTGGGTCATGCACCAGAGATGGGATTCATTCCCACGATATGTGAATACCACACCATGCAGCCCCAGACTGTCTTCTTCGATATAGACATCCCTTTTATTCGGGAAGTGCAGGGTGCGCCTCCCGGCCCGAACCATGGCCATCTTGAACGGCTCAATCTTAGTATAATCAACTCCTGCCTGGGCATACTCGGATTTCTTGTCTTTTCCTGACATATCAGGTCCCCTCCATTAGTTCTCTCAAATCAGCTTCGGAAGGGCGGTTGGGAATGACGGCAATCGTCTTACCATTATATTCGAATATCTGCTTATCATCATCGGTAATTTCTGCGATAACCTCCGCTTTTGGCCCTTTGGACCGGACAGCGGTTAAGACTTCCTCGACATCTTTTTCTTCCACCTGGACGGCCATCCTCCCCTGGGTCTCACAGATCATGATTTCTTCTGGTGTGATGTTTTCAACTTTAACCGGGACATTGGTTAAATCTGCCGCAGCGCCAAAACCGCCGTACCTAGCTGACTCGCAGACAGCCGCCCCGATGCCTGCTGCTCCCAGATCAGAGCAGGCCTTAATCTTGCCAGTACGGAACGCAGCAAGGCTGGCTTCCATAATCTGTCGTTCTTCTTCAAAGAGAGCTACCGCAGGTCTCATATCTTCAACCAGCCCGGCCCTATAGAGAGTGTCGTTTCCATCATTCCCGGTTTCTCCGATGAGGATGATTCTGTCTCCGACAGCCTTGGCTGGTTTTGTCAGCGGCTGTGCTGTGACCAACTTACCCAATACAGAAACGACAACGGCTGGAACGATGTCTGAAAATGAGGTTGAAAAGCCACCGCCGATGATAAAAACGCCCATCGCTTTGCACATGTCACCCAGGCCCTTGACCATCAGATCAACTCTTTCTTTGCTGGTCATTTCGATGCATTTTCCACACGTGCATTCTCCGTCAAATCCACAAGGGCCGACAATCACCTTATCCTCCAAAGGTCGGGTGCCGATAAAATTCATCAGAAAGATGGGACGTGCCCCCATGGCTAGGACGTCCCTCATCGCTCCTCCTGCACCGGTTGCGGCCGCATCATAAGGCCTGGGCACGCAGGGAGAGCAGTGGCTTTCCATTTTACCCACGAACGAACCTTCTGTATCAGGAAAATTGAAGACAGCCGCATCGTCTCCCGGACCTATAACCAGGGCATTGGGGAAGATTTGGCTTACCTGTTGATTCAAGGCTTCGATGGCCTCAAAGTCAATCGCCTTATCGATGTTGTGATGGAGATGCATGAATAAGGCGTGCATCAAT
>CAYFQZ010000042.1:0-26262 GCA_964345305.1 uncultured Ignavibacteria bacterium
GTCTCACAGGTCCGGCGAGACCGAGGATACCACCATAGCCGACGTGGTAGTGGCAACCAACGCCGGGCAGATAAAGACCGGCTCCGCCTCCCGCACCGACAGAATCTGCAAATATAACAGGCTGCTGCGCATCGAAGAAGAGTTGAAGGGACGAGCACGGTTTATTGGGAAGAGCGTCTTTAATGGTGCACTGAACAGTTAGGTCTAGTTGTCTCTTTCCCCGCAGGCGAGAGATAACATGAGGCGGTGCTTTGAGAACCAGATCAGTTCGCATAAAGAGTGCACGTCGGTAACGCTCCTTTTTATCCCTTTCGTAAAGGGAAGGAGACTTCCCTCTCGCCTTGGAGGAGAAGGGAACTTCGGGCATGAGTTGACTCCAGGATTCACCGCACAGATTTGACTGATTTTGTTGATTCAGACCTCAATTCGTGATCAACAATGGCCAGAAGAAAGAGAAGAAAACACTTTCCAGCCAGCGACTTCTTCAACAAGGTCAAAGCGCGAAGCGTCAAGAGGAAGAAAACCATCAAGAGAATCCTGCTCCTTTTGATCTTCGGATTCCTGGCTTATCGCTTTGTCACCGGCCCGTACGGCTTCATCGAGATCCACTCTCTGTGGTCGGAGAAAAAGGATCTGGAGAGGCAATCCCGGATGCTGGATGCCGACATCGTCGATTTGGAACTGGAGAAAAAGAGGCTTACCGACGATGAGTTCTATCTTGAAAAGCAGGCCCGGGAGAGATTGAGAATGATAAAAGAAGGAGAAAAACTGTATCAGGTCATTGACTACGAGAAAGCAAAACAGGTAGAACAAAAGAGGACCCCCGAAATCTCTCCACCCGACTCCACATCCCCATGAGTATTACCAAGACCGAAGCCATCGTTCTGAAAAGCATGAAGTTCGGCGACAGCTCCAGAATCGCCACGCTCTATGCAAAAGATCACGGCAAAATCAAAGTCATCGCCAAAGGCATCAGAAGGCCCAAGAGCCGGCTGGCTGGAGCGCTGCAAACCTTCTCGCACCTTCAGATCGTCTTCTACAAGAAGGGAACGACCGAGATATATCTTCTATCCCAGGCTGACGTAATGGACTCGCACCAGTCCCTATACAAGGACTTGAACAGATACGTGTACGCCTCGGCCGTTCTGGAGCTTCTGGATCGGCTTATCACCGGAGAGGAGCCGAATCCCCGGCTTTTCGAGCTGACCCTGAGCGTCTTGTCGTTTCTGGAAGCCTGTCGGCAAAGCTCCGTGGAAGAAGCTTTCTGCTCGTATGCTGTGAGATTGACCGACTTACTTGGCTACAAGCCCAAGTTCGACAGGTGCGTAAGCTGCAATAGAAGACTTGACGGAAAGTTCGTGCTGTTCAGCACGGAGAAAGGCGGAGTTGTGTGCAAGAGGTGTGCCTCTGCTGATCAGGCATATATCAGGCTGTCTCGTGATTCGGCTGGCTCCGCCCTTAAACTTCAATCGGTAAAGACCGAAGGGTTAAATACGTATAACATTCCAAAGAGACATCTGAGGGAGATTCTGCAGGTGATCTTGAGTCTCCTGGAGTATCATACTGAAAGAGGAAAAGACCTGAAGTCGTTGGAGTTGCTGAATTCTGGCAAAGATCCTCGGTGATTCAACGTCCCGGCGGGGATCCTCGACGCGAAGAGAATTGGAGCTTTCAAGGAGGAAGATGTGGCGAAGAAGAAAGAACCGGATCTGATGGACAAGCTGGTCTCTTTGTGCAAAAGGAGAGGCTTTATCTTTCAATCCTCGGAGATCTACGGCGGGATCAACAGCTGCTGGGACTACGGACCCATGGGCGTGGAGATGAAGAAGAACGTCAAGGACTACTGGTGGAAGTCGATGACCCAGTTCCAGAACGACATCTATGTGGTGGCTGCTTCCATTCTGATGCATCCCAAGGTCTGGGAGACCTCGGGACACGTGGAGGGTTTCACCGATCCCATGGTGGACTGCAAGAAGTGCAAGCAGCGCTTTCGAGCGGACGACATAGAAGGCTCGGTTTGCCCCGACTGCGGCGGCGAGCTCACCGAGGCCCGCATGTTCAATTTGATGTTCAAGACTCACATGGGGCCGGTGGAGGATGCAGCATCTGTGGTCTACCTGAGGCCGGAAACCGCCCAGGGAATATATGTCAACTTCCTGAACGTCATGGGCCCGGCTCGTCAGAAGATTCCCTTCGGAATAGCTCAGATAGGCAAGGCTTTCAGAAACGAGATCTCACCCGGCAACTTCATCTTCCGTTCCCGTGAATTCGAGCAGATGGAGATGCAGTACTTCATCAACCCCAAAGAGGACGAAAAGTGGCTTAAGTACTGGAAGGAACGGAGGTTGCAGTGGTATCTGGAAATCGGTGTCAGGAAGGAGAACCTGAAGCTTCATCAGCACGAAAAGAAAGAGTTGGCTCACTATGCCAAGACGGCATGGGACATCGAGTACAATTTCCCTTTCGGCTGGAAGGAGATCGAGGGCATACACAACCGCACCGATTTTGATCTGTCTCGTCACAGCCAGGCCACAGGCAAGGATCTCTCCTATTTTGACGATCAGACCAAGGAGAAGTTCATTCCCTACATAATAGAGACCTCCGCCGGCGTCGACCGGACCATGCTGGTCTGTTTGGTGGACGCGTACCACGAGGAGGAGGTGAGGGGCGAGAAGAGAGTTGTCCTTCGGCTGGACCCGAAGATAGCTCCGTTCAAGACATCCATTCTCCCGCTGGTTAACAGAGACGACATGCCGGAGATCGCCCAGAAGATTGCCAGGACGTTGAGACCGTATTTTCCGGTCTTTTACGATGACAAGGGCGCGGTGGGAAGACGCTACCGCAGGCAGGACGAGGCCGGCACTCCCTTTGGCATCACCGTCGACTCGCAGACTCTGGAGGACGAAACCGTCACGCTGCGGGAAAGAGATTCCATGGAACAGACCAGATACAAGATCGACGATTTGATTGGTGTTTTGAGCCAACGGGTCTGGGGCGATGAGGGCGCAGCGTAGGATCCCTTCTTTCTTCCGTCCGGGTGCCCTAATAGCGAGAAAGAAGGAAGCCCGTGTTTACACCCAGCTTGAACGACCGAGAGTGCCCTACCACGGAAAATTCGGATCGTAGTGGAGCGCTTTTTTCCTCTCCGCCTCCGCTTCCCCGGGCCGACCGGTGTTTTGATAAACGGCCACAAGGTAAAGACGCGCTATGACAGAACAATCTGAGATTTCTATTGCCTTCTTCAAATGTTCCTCGGCAGCGGCTAAGTCTCCGAGATTGAAATAGCACTGGCCTAAAAGCTCGTAAACCACGGCGAAATCCGGAGGCGCCAGCTCTGCCACCTTCTTTAACTGGGGGATGGCTGCCCGGCACTTGCCCTCTCTGTGCAGATGCGCAGCATCATAGAACAGGTTGACGAATTGCGCATCCCCGAAAACCTGGTTCTCCTTGGCGTATTCGCCCTTCCTCTTGAATATGGGGTAGAATATTGTCCCTTCCTTCACCATCGGAATCACGCAGTAGTTCTGCCTGAATTTCGAATTCAAAAGCAGGGCCCTCTCCGCCGGAGCGCTGGGTTTGTAGTTGGTGGAAAAAAGAATGAAGTCCGGCTCCTGAGAAAGCACGTACTGGCTGTTGTACTTCCTCTCCTTCCAGGTTACGGTTATCCCCGCTGCTTGCTCGGGATGCTGCGATATGTATTTGTCCGTGAGGCCCAGCATGTCGATAACCCGGACATCGGTGCCCAAATGATATGATATCGAACCGATAGTGGTGACCGCGATACTAAACCCATCCCCATAGTTCTTCGTCAGATAGTCGGCAAAGAACTCCATCTTCTCCACAAGGCCCTTTTCCACGGCCCTGGTCTCGTAAATCCACCTGTGTGAAACCAGGAAAAAGAGAACCGGAAGCAAAAGAGAAGCAGCCGCGAGGGTCTTCCTTTTAATCCTGGTTCTGAATCTGACTGTTACACTTCCAAGACACAGGAAAAAAAGAAGGTATACTAGCGGCAAGATGGGCAGAAAGAAACGATGAACCTTGAGAACGTCTCCGCCGATCACGATCACATACAGGGTGTAAACATAGACCAGCAGCATCAATAATCGCTCTCTCGATCTTAGGCTTCTGTAAGAAAGGAGCGGCAGCAGATAAAAAAGTCCCCACAGTCCGTAATGCCTAAGGAAAAGCCAGGAGTAATCCAGCCCGCTCCTGACGTAGTCCAAGGAGAGGCCGGTCTTGGCGTAGAAAGGATTGGGCAGAATGTCTCCGTAATACAGAACCTTGAAAATCGCAAAAGGCATAAGCAACAGGGCAAAAAGTCCGAGCCGCAGTGAGGATTCGACCAATCGTGCCTTTCTTGAGATCACGGCATGCCCGAACAAAAGTCCGAATATCAGTGCGCCCTCAGGACGAACCAGCACGGTTAATGCGCACCACATCGGCCACACCGGTGAGTCCCGTAAGTATGAATACACTGACAGCAACACCAACGCCACGAAAAAGGCACTCTCCAATCCACTCACGCTCCAGTAAGGGAAGGTACTGCTCGCGGTCAAGAGAACTGAAGGGCCGAAAGCCAACAGCCAATCTCTCTCTGAAAAGAACAGCCGGGAAATCCGATGAAGAAGAACTAGGGCCGCGCAACCGAAAGCGATACCCAGTATCTTGGAAAGGACGATCATATCCAGACCAAGCTTGGCGAAGAAAGACAAGAGGATTATCCACAGGAAATTGGTGTATCCCTCCACCTTCTCCCCCTCATTGAAGACCAGTCCTTTACCCTCAATCAGATTCTGCGCGTACCGGTACGAGATGAAAGCGTCGTCCTGAGTGAAATTCAGGCTGAGGCAATGAATCATGAAGATGATCACGATAGCCACAAGTATCGATTTGCTCAGCATCCCGTCATCCTTCGCATCATGGCATTAGCTTCGGGCTTAATCCGACAGACCCGTCACGGGCACCTTTCACCATCGGAAACTGGGGTCATAGAGGAACACTTTCCTTCTTTCTGCCTCGGCTTCTGCTGTTCGACCGGTTTCTCGGAAGATTTTCTCCAGGTAAGCGTGTGCCAGCACCGTACGGTCGTCCATCCGGATCGCTTTCTGCAAATATGCCTCGGCCGTGGGGTAATCCCGAAGGAGGAAGTAGATTCGCCCCAGAAGCTCGGGCACCAGGCCGAAGTCCTGGGGGCCCTCCGAGTCTACCTGCTTCAGTTTTTCGATGGCTTCCGGGATCCTTCCTCGATATAGTACGTGAACCGCCTGGCAGAACAGTTCAACGAATCCCGCATCCTGGAAGACCTGATTCTCCTTGGGGTAGATTCCTCTCTTCTTGAAGATGGGAATAAACTCCCCCTGTTTGAGGTGCATGGGGAGCGCGTAATAGTTCTCCCGGAATTTGGAATTAAGAAGAAGAGCTCTTTCCGCAGGCGCGCTGGGCTTGTAGCCGGTGGAGAAAAGAATGAAATCGGGGTCCAAAGAAAGCAGATAGCCGGTATTGTACTTTCGCTCTTTCCAGGTGACGGCAATACCTTCCACCTTCTCCGGGTGCCGGGCGATGTGCCTATCGGTCAGCCCCAGCATATCTATTACTCTCACTCCTGTCCCCAGATGATAAGAGACGGAGCCGATGGTGGTAAGTGCTAACGAGAAATCGGACCCGTAGTCGTTTTTCAGATATGCTGCTACTGAGCGCATCCCCTGCACAAGGTAATGCTCCGTGTCTCTGGTACCTCGGATGGACTTTTGCGGAATTAAAAAGAACACCACCCAGACCGCAAACAACATGGATGTCAGAGCCACTGTCATTCCCAGACTTATCCCGAAGCCAGCGTAAGCCCTTTGAGCCAAGACGGTAAGCAGCAAATACAGCAGTGCCAGAACGGGTACAAAGAAGCGATGCCCGGCAAGCACATCGCCACCTATGAGGATCACGTACAGAGTGTAAAGATAGACGAGCAAAATCAGTAGCCTCTCTTCAGATGCCAAACGCCTGTAGAAAAATGCCGGGACCAGATACAGAATCCCCCAAAGGCCATAGTGCTTCAGAAAAGTCCAAAAGTATTCCAGCCCACTTAGGACGTACTCAAACGACAAGCCGGTCTTCGCATAGAAAGGATTGGGAAGTACATCTCCATAATACAGGATCCTGAAGATGAAAAAAGGCAGGACCGGCAGCATGAACTCCAACAGATGCAGCGCGGACTCCCGGAGCTTTTCTCTTCTTGTCAGCAGCCCGTCCAAGAATAGAATGCCGAATATCAGTCCGCCTTCCGGGCGAATGAGCGTAGCCAAGGCACAGGAAACCGGCCACCATCGTCCGGCAGTCAGGTACCCATAAGCGGAAACCATGACCATCGTGGCGAAGAGGGAGGTTTCCAATCCGCTTATGCTCCAGTAGGCGAAAGCGCTGGAGGAGGCCAAAAGGATGGAAGGGAAAAACCGCAGAATTCGGTGCCTTCCGGAAATCAAGAGGCAGCTGACCCGGTAGAGAAGAAGCAGCGTGGCACAGCCGGCCATAACTCCAACCACTTTGGAGACAACCACCATATCCAGACCCAGAGTGGCAAAAATGGATAACAGAATCACCCACAGAAAATTGGTGAACCCCTCCACCCTCTCGCCTGCGTTGAATACCAATCCGTTGCCTTCAATCAGATTCTGTGCGTACCGGTAGGAAATGAAAGCATCATCCTGAGTGAAATTCAGGCTGAGGCAATGAATCACGAAGAGAATCACGATGGCCAGAAGGATCAGCCTGCTTTGCATGCGCTTCCCTCCAGGTAGCTGCGGTCGGCCAGCGGACAAGCAAGTTCCCTCGAGTCTGAGAAAGAAATCTATAGAGAATCGACGGGACAGTCAAGCAGAATGAAGCGGGTATTTGAAAGCGTTACTATCTGGGCCTGATGACCAGGATGTTCCTGTAATCGTCCGATTCATCGGGCGAAAAGCTCGATGTGTCCGGCGACTTCGGGACGACTTCACCTTCAGGCGTGCACAACCTTCGTTTTCTGGATGGCCTTGTGGTACAGCTCCACGTATTTCTTGGCTGAGGCTTCCCAGGAGAAATCCTTGGCCATTCCGTTCTTCATCAGTTCGGTCCAGGCGTTTTTGCTGCGATAGACTCTGAGTGCCAGCTTGACCGCATCCAGCAGTGCAGACGCGTCGTGCTCTTCGAAAACAAACCCCGTACCCTTGCCGGTCTTCGAATCGTAATCCTCTATGGTATCGGCCAGTCCGCCTGTTTTTCGCACTATGGGCACCGTCCCGTACCTCAGACTGTAAAGCTGATTCAGACCGCAAGGTTCGTATCTCGAGGGCATCAGGAACATGTCGCTTCCCGCCTCAATCAGGTGGGCCAGCGGGTTGTCAAAGCGCAAATTGACCGATATCCTGTCGGGATGCTTCAGACGCATCTTTTCGAACAACCGGTGATATTTCTCGTCACCGGTGCCCAGGATCACCATCTGCAAGTTCAGAGACATGAGCTGGTCTGCTATCTCGGCCAAAAGGTCGAATCCTTTTTGATCTGCCAGCCTGGATATGATCCCGATCAGCGGGACACGTCCCCTGCGACGGGGCAGGTTGCATAAGCTGAGTAACAGCTCCTTGTTTTTTTTCTTGCCCGACAGATCCTCCCGACTGAAGCTGTAGGATATGAAATCATCCTTCTCCGGAGACCAGATTTCGTAATCGATGCCGTTGACGATTCCATAAAGATCCTTATTCCTGGTTCTCAAGACCCCTTCCAGGCCGTGGCCGAACTCGGCTCCGGACTGAATCTCCACCGCGTAAGTTTCCGAGACGGTGTTGATCACGTCCGCGTAGCATATTCCGGCCTTCATGAAGTTCACCTTGCCCCAGAATTCAAACTGGCTGGTGGGATAAAAAAGATCCTCAGACACTCCGATCTTCTCCAGCGTGCTCTTGGGGAAGTTTCCCTGATAGGCCAGGTTATGTATGGAAAAGACGCTGGAGGTGTGCCTGAAGAAAGGATCACCAGCATACAAGGTCTTCAGATAGGCGGGTATCAGGGCAGATTGCCAGTCGTTGGCATGAATTATGTCCGGCCGCCAGCCTGTGGCTTTCAGAATCTCCAGGGTCCCCCTGGAGAAGAGTATGAATCTCTCGTCGTTGTCCTGATAATCGAAGCCCGTGGACGGATCTTTGTAAAGTTCGTCCCGATCGTAATGCTGGTCGCTCTTCACGAAGAGGTACTCCACTTCTGTGGAGGCCAGTCCGTAACTTCTCAATTCGAGCTTGACAGGCTTATCCCCCATGGGGATGGGGGGAACCTCTTCTCTCTCTTTCAGTCTGAACTTCTTTTCGTCTACCATCCTGTACTTGGGCAAAATCACTTTGACTTGATGGCCCAACCTGGCCAAAGCCTTGGGCAGAGCTCCGGCCACGTCGGCCAGTCCGCCGGTCTTGGCAAAAGGTACCACCTCAGGCGAAGCGATCAGAATCTTAAGCTTTTTGCTTTTCAACTCTTCCCCTCCGATCATTGAAATGTCTGGATTTCTATCTCTTTCAGATATGCGGCGGCGTCCTCCGGCGTGGTGGGATTTATGTAGAAGCCGGTTCCCCATTCGAACCCCGCCACTCTGGTCAATTTGGGCATGATCTCGATGTGCCAATGGTACTCTTCGGCGCAGTCGTCATTCACCGGGCTGGTGTGCAGAACGTAATTGTAGGGCGGATTGTTTAGCGCCTTGGCCAGTCTGCGAAGGGTTTCCAGGAGTATGGAAGCCAATGCCGGCATGTCCTCTCCTTTCACCGTCTCAAAGGCCGGCCGGTGTTTCTTGGGCAAAATCCAGGTCTCGAAAGGAAACCTGGGAGCGAAGGGTTCCAGGGAGATGAAACGGTCGTTTTGAATCACCACCCTTTCTTCATTGGCAATCTCTTGCTTTATCACGTCGCAGAATATGCACCTTTCCTTGTACTCGAAGTACTTGCCGGCTCCTTCGACCTCCTCCACCACCCTCTTGGGTACGATGGGAGTGGCGATAAGCTGGCTATGGCTGTGCTCCAGAGAAGCACCGGCAGCTTCCCCTTGATTCTTGAAAATCAGGATGTACTGGAAGCGAGGATCCTTCTTCAGATCAAACGTTCTTTCCCGATAGGCCCAGATTACATCCTCCACCTGTTTCTGACTCAGATCCACCAGATCCTTGTCGTGCTCGGGGGTCTCCACGATCACCTCGTGGGCGCCCACTCCGTTCATCTTGTCAAAAATCCCTATCCCTTCCCGGTTCAAATCCCCTTCGATCCGCAAGGCCGGATACTTGTTGGAGATGACTCTTATGGTCCAGCCGGGCCGGTCGCGCTGCGACGAGTCCGGACGAATTGCCACAATCTCCGGGGGCGTGGAGGACTCGTTGCCCGGGCAGAAGGGGCAGAGCTTGCTTTCTGTCTTTCTCTTGGGGGCCCCCGAGAAATCCGATGGCCTCTTGCCCCTTTCAGTGGAAATGATGACCCATCTTCCAATTATTGGATCCTTTCTTAGCTCTGGCACTCTCTCCTCCTGCAATTATCTAAACGTGGCTCGTCCCTCATCCAGCATGGACTATATGCTGAGCCCGTCTGTTCCGTCTACAGGAATCCGCGGAATCTGGATTGTCTCTCTCCATTGTCTTATCTTGGCAGTCAATCCGGCCCTTTGCCCCCTGCGGGATTCCAGGCAACCTGCAGATAACAGCTTCCTCCGGTCCGGCAGAGCTTCCTCCCGGAGAGTCCTGCACTCGCCCTGCGACTGCTCCGCCATGATGAACTCTCCGATTCTAACCCTGGATGATTCAGGTCCAGCTCGGCTGTTTTTCTGACTGCGCAGTGGCGGTTGTGTCCATTCTTCGCACCGGGGACCGGAGGTCGAGGCATTTCCAATCTTCCGCCGCCCTCTCCCGGATCAACCCTCACTTCCCTCTTTCTTCTTCGGTAAGTTGGTAGATCTTCTTGAACAGGTCGACTTCAGCATCTGACAACTTTCGGCCTCTTCTTCTCATCACCGTCCGGGCTGTCTCCACCGCCTTTTCCAGTTCATATGTCTCCTGCCTTTCCACGCTTCCCCAGAAGAAGGATGGAACGTATTTCAGCTGAAGCATCCCTCCTCCAAATACGTTGGAGGCGAAGCCCATACAGACGCCCGTGTTAAGCAGGGTTCCGATTCCCGTCTTGGCGTGATCCCCTATGAATGCACCGACTTTTATTTGGCCCGAATCGACCGCAGTACGGTTGATCGTCACTCTTACTGAACCGTAATTGTTCTTCAGGTCGCTGTTTGTGGTCAGGGCACCCAGATTGACCCATTCGCCCACGTAGGAGTGTCCCAGAAACCCCTCGTGGTATTTGTTGCAGTATCCCAGAAAGATCGATTCCTCCAGCTCTCCGCCGACTCGGCAGCACGGTCCCATGCTGGTTCCGGCCCCTATCTTGCCTCCGACCAGAATGGAGTCCGCTCCGATATGGCTGGGGCCTTCGACCCTGGTATGAGGCTGTATCTTCACTCCCTCTTCGATGATTATCGGCCCTCCCCGGGCATCCAGCACGACCTGCCCTTCGATCACCGAGTCCCTCCCGATGTACGCCCTATCGATATCATAAATCAGCGCCTGATCGTCCACCTGGCAGTGCTTGAACATATTCTTCAAATCGAGGCGCGCCTTGATCCTGGCGAAATCGGCCTCTATCTGTTTGGCATTCTCAGACACCAAATCCCACAGGTAGCTCACCATCTTAACCTCTGCCTGGGTTGAGTCAACTTCCGACTTCAAGGACCTTATCCGGTCCTTGGCATGCAGCGCGCCAAACCAGTCTCTCAGGTCGTGGAAAGCCTTGCCGTCCCCTGACCATGCCACCATGTCGTCGCCGGCGAAGAGGAATTTCTTCTCCTCCGAAAAGCGGACTTTCTCGGATAGTCCGTCAGAAGGGAGAATTCTCCCATTTACCAGAAGAATCTGGTCGTCAGACCGGATGTCGAAATCGTTCACTTTACGTCCGCCCTCTGCCCTCATCACCCCCTCCAGATAGTCGCGACACAGCAGGATCACCTCGGCATCGGGATACTGCAAACTGATTTTCTCCCTGATCTTGGTCGCCCCGCACAAAAGCTCGTACACCGGCCGATTGTATGTCAGAGGCAAAAACTGATTGAATTTGTCATCTTCGAAAAGGAAGAGCTTCTTTGCCATTTGTCTCTCCTGACATTAGAATCGGCAGAGGTGATTCCTTCATCAACCGTTATGCCCTGTTTCAGACTTCAATTCGGGGCGGGTCAAAGTCCGACTCTCACATCGCCCTCAATCTTGTGATCCTCTCCTCGGCCGGTGGATGCGTGGAGAAAAGAGAATTTAGCTTTCCCCTGTGCTCCAGCAAGGGATTAACTATATACAGATGAGCCGTGGCTTTATTTGCGGCCTCCAGTGGCTCTTTGTCCCTGGATATCTTCTCCAGGGCGGAGGCCAGGCCCTCGGGATATCTGGTCAGAAGGGCCCCGCTCGCATCAGCCAGATACTCTCTCTGCCTGGACAAGGCAAAACGCATCAACTGGGCCACGATCGGTGCCAGTATAGCCAGGACCAGCGCAATCAGCACGATTATCCCCCCTCCGGATTTGCCCTTTCTCCTCCCTCGATAAAAGAAGCTCCTTCTCATCCAATCGGAAACCAGAGCCACCGTGCCCACCATGATAGCCACCAGCATGGAATACCGGATATCATAGTTCTTGATGTGTGACATCTCGTGGGCTATCACTCCCTCCAGCTCCAGCCGGTTGAGCTTATCCAAGAGCCCCGTGGTGACGGCTACGGATGAGCGATCAGGATCTCTTCCGGTGGCGAAGGCGTTCGGCGCCGAGTCTTCGATGATATATGCCCTGGGAGCCGGAATTCCCGCGGCAATGGCCAGCCCTTCCACTACGTTGGCCAGATACGGGTTCTGTTTTCTGTCCACCGGCCTGGCTCGGCTGATACTCAATACCATCTTATCGCCCCCCAGGAAGATCACCAGGCAGACAAAGATGGCAACCGCAAGGGCAATCACCAGTCCTGCCGGCCCCGCGCCGTATGCTTCCCCGAATATCCACCCCAGCAGCAAAAGAAAAACCACAAAACAGAAGATCAGCAGAAAACTTCTTCTTTTGTTGGCGGCGATCTCCTCGTAGATCATGATCTTGCAGACCCCGTTGGAATCCCCCCTGCGCTTGAGGCGACACAAACGCAGGCAAGCAGAATCACCCAGACTTCGTCCAATTATGACAAGGATCTGGATCGGCATCCCTAACAGCCTCCGTTAACTGCTTTCGGATTCGGCCAGAAGTCGCGCACAGACGACTGAGAGGTGGACCTTTGAGGCACCGTCTTTCGATACCTCCGTGCCCCGGCTTTCGATTGACCCCGTTATCCTTGGGCTTGACGCAGCGTGCGTCTTTTTTCTCAGCAATCTTCTGCATCGGCCCGCACCAGAGGCAAGCTTTGATTCTTACTTGAAATCCACCTTGGGGACGTCCCTTTTGGTCTCCTCGATCTCGAAGTACTCCTCGGGCTTGAAGCCAAACCAATTGGCTATGATGTTCGAAGGAAAAACCTGCTGGGCGTTGTTGAAGGATAAAACCACGTCGTTGTAAAACTGCCGCGCATAGGCTATTTTGCTTTCGATTCCGGAGAGTTCTTCCTGAAGCAGGAGAAAATTCTGATTGGCCTTCAGCTCCGGATAGTTCTCCACCACCGCGAAGAGAGTCTTCAGGGCGCCGGTGAGCATATTGGTGGCCTGGGCTTTCTCCTGGACCGTGCCTGCCTGAGAGTAGATGGACCTGGCTTTGGTCACCTCCTCCAGCACGCCCTTTTCGTGTGCGGCGTAACCCTTCACTGTCTCCACCAGATTGGGTACAAGATCTGCTCTTTTCTGTAACTGCACGTCTATTTGATGCCAGGCATTCTCCGATCGGTTTCTCAACCTCACCAACCTGTTGTACAACATGATCAGAATCAGGATCGGTACACCCAGGACAATGCAAACAAACAGAAGGACTATCAAGACCGCACCCATTTTTCCTCCTCGGGCAATCTCGGGAAGAAGACTGGCAGATCCTCGGACGTCTGTCAGACCTCACTTCTTCCCCAGATCCCTCCTGAATTTTTCCAGTCTTTTTCTTACCCGATCGTTTGACAGAGCCAGAATCTCGGCCGCAAATATCGCGGCATTCTTCGCTCCGGCTTCCCCGATGGCCATGGTGGCCACAGGTATTCCGGAAGGCATCTGAACCACGGAGAAAAGTGAATCCAATCCGGAAAGCACTGAACCGGAGAGAGGTACGCCGATCACCGGCAGGCTGGTATGGGAAGCCACGACCCCAGGAAGGTGTGCCGCCATTCCCGCTCCGGCGATTATCACCTTCACTCCCTCCTGAGCTGCTTTTTGGGCCAGCCTTTTCGTTTTTTCCGGGTTGCGATGGGCCGAGCTAACTTCCAAGCGACAGGAGATTCCCAGGTCGCTTAAGATTTCTGCGCTTTTGAGCATGATCTTTTCATCGCTCTTGCTTCCCATGACTATCAAGACTTCCGTCTCGCGCATCATCCGTTCCTTTCCTGGTCAAAAGACCTGTTCCCTGAAGTGATGGGCAAGCTCCTCGCGCACAAAACCGACCCCTATTCGGGGCCTCGGGCTCAGGACTTTCAAGACAGGACCGCAGCTCTGCGGTCCTGAGACTCCGCCAGTATGCCCGGTGCTCCTTACCAGACATTCTTCTGGGCCTGGGCAGCTCTGTGTCCGATGTCTCTGCGATACTGCATGCCCTCAAACCGTAGCTTATCGACTGCGGCGTAAGCCTTCTTGATGGCCTCCTCCATGCTCTTGTCTGCGGCCGTGACTCCCAGAACCCTTCCTCCGTCCGTGAAGATCCTGCCGTTTTTGCCCCTGGTTCCGGCGTGGAAGACCCAGATATCCTGCATCCCCTTGACCTTTTTCAGGCCGAATATCTCCCTGCCCTTCTCGTACTTACCTGGATAGCCCGCCGAAGCAAGAACTACGCAGACCGCGAAACTGTCAATCCACTCCACGTCCTGCAAGGAGAGTTCGCCGTCCACGATGGAAAGAAGTATCTCCGCCAGGTCGCTCTTCAACAGGGGCAGAATCACCTGAGTCTCCGGGTCGCCGAAGCGGCAGTTAAATTCCATCACCTTGGGGCCTCTGTCCGTGAGCATCAGGCCGGCGTAGAGTATGCCTTTGAAGGTCTTCCCTTCGCTCTGCAGCCCGGCCACGGCCGGCTCCAGCACCTCGTCATAGACGCGGGTCATCAGTTTGTCATCCGCGATGGTGGTTGGAGCGTAGGCACCCATCCCTCCCGTGTTGGGACCTTGGTCACCGTCAAAGATCTTCTTGTGATCCTGAGACGACGGCATCGGGAAAATGGTTTCACCGTCGGTAAAAGCCAACACGGTCATCTCCTCCCCTTCCAGGAAATCCTCCACCACCACACGATTGCCGGATTCTCCGAATGCCTTCTCCACCATCATCTTTTGGATGGCGGAAAGCGCGGAGGAAGTATCCTCCACGATGATCGCCCCCTTCCCTGCCGCCAACCCGTCCGCCTTGATGACCAGCGGCATGTCCGAGCCCTTCACGAATTCGGAGGCCTCGTGCGGATCGTCAAATACCTTGAAGCTGGCGGTGGGAATGTGATGCTTCTGCATGAACTGTTTGGCAAACACCTTGCTTCCCTCTATTGCCGCCGCTTCCTTCCTCGGTCCCAGGATCCTCAAATTTCTTTTCTCGAATTCATCCACTATCCCCAGGGTCAGGGGCAGCTCCGGACCGACCACGGTCAAATCTATCCTGCTTTTATCGGCGAAATCCGCCAAGCCGGCCAGATCGTCCGCCTGCAGATTAATGCATTGGGCTAGTTCGGCCATGCCCGCATTCCCGGGTGCGGCAAAGAGCTTCGACACCAGGGGGCTGGAAGAGAGTTTCCAGGCCAAAGTGTGCTCTCTGCCTCCGCCGCCTACTACCAGAATCTTCATATTCAACTCTCCGCAGAATGAAGTTCCCGCCCTTGATTTCGACTGGCTGAATATAATCCAAACTCACCGGCCAAGGCAAGCTTTTTTTTGTTGACAAGGGGCTCGGCAAACGCCAGATTAGAGGTATTAGTGGCATTCACCGACTTCGTGACGGCAATCAATTGGAGGCTTGTCTGAAAAGATACCTTGCCTTTCTGATTTTGCTTCTCTGTCTTGCCCCGGGCGGCAGGGCGGTTCCCCGTGCTAAAGATCTGTCCGGACCAAGCCAGAGTCTCAGTCTTGGCATCTCCTATTTATCCCTCCAGAAGAGATGCCGGGACTATCCCCTGGTCTGGAAAAGCACCATGCCTGTTATCTCGGTAGGCTATCGCTTCACCCGTTATCGGATGAGCATGCGCATTGCCGTCGACTATGGAAGAGCTGACCACATAAACATCAATGACCTGCGGAAGAAAGGCAAGAACCGCTTTTGCTTGTTGGCGATAAGGTATGACTTCACCTGGCACGGGCCAGCCATGCCCGGATCACAAAGATTCTCCTGGTGGCTGGGCGCGTGTTTCGAGAATTTCGAGCTCAGGCAGAGAGTCTCAATCAGTCCAGGCCGATACAACGAACACAAAGACGAGTACTTAGGAATAGGCCCGAGGATCGGCGGACTGTGGAGACCACCGAACAGAAGCTTAGCAGTCGGCATCAACCTTGGAGTGCTCTTTTCCTTGCCTTATGCCAGCCAGAGCATGACCAGAACGGATGGCTGCTACTCGGATAAGGCATACCTCTGGTGGTTCAAGCCACGAGTTGAGATCTTCCTTCAATATCGAGTATCCTCAACTCATTCCGTTGAGTTTGCCTTCAGAAGGGATGCCTGGATTTATGGAAGAAATCCCTATAGGGGAACCCGTCGCCCGGATTTCTATTCCGGCAGCGGCTATCTACTAGATTGGTTTTCCGTCAAACTCAACCGTGGGTTTTGACCAATGCAAAGGCAAAAAAGGTGCTTTTTTCTCTTCGCCCTTGGATTGGCGCTCACACTGTCTTGTGGCGTTGATCAGGTGCTCGTCCCCGAGATCGGCGGAGTTGATGACAACTGGGAGCTGACGGAATCCAAGCATTATTACCTCTACTACCGTCCCCAGTCTGAGACGGCCGAGGAGATCAAGTACATACAGGGAAACCTGGATTACCAGTTTCGGGACATTGTCAAAACTCTAAACGTGACGTACGAAAACAAGATCAGTTGCTACATTTACAGTTCAAGGGAGGATTTCCAGAAAGGCGAAGACACCAGGTCGACCGCACATGCTTTTCCTGAACTAGAGAAGATCTCGGGATATCATCACCAAATACGTAGCTCTGCGAAGCACGAGAGCGTCCACGTTATCGCCTATTGGACCATAGGAACTTGCAAGTTCAGATTCTTGAGTGAAGGGCTGGCTCGAGGCGTAGGTGATTACTTCTACCCTTCGCTCAATTGGAGGAATTCCGTGGTTCACGTGTGCGGCAGAGAGCTTCTCGCAGATGGCAAGCTACTTACTATATCACAGCTGGCTGATAACGCTTTCTTCAAGACCCTGTATGGCTCAGAGGAGCTTCGCGCAGCTTTCCGTCCCTATGATCAGAGTGCCAGCTTTGTGGGATTTCTCATCGGGCAACACGGTTTGGATAGATTCAAAAGCTTCTATGCCAAGGCTAACCGGAATAACTACCAGGACATCTTCTCTTGCACTTATGGAAAGAGCATAGAGGATTTCGAGGCGGAATGGCATGAATTCTTGCGAACGTATTAAATCTCCAACTGGCGAATGGAGCGACCGATGAGCATGTCCACCAGATTCATCGCCCAGGTGGGCATCATCGCCGGCCTGTATGCGGCACTGACCGTGGCCCTGGCGCCGATAAGCTACGGGCCCATTCAGGTACGCATTTCCGAGGCCTTGACCGTGCTCCCCTATCTTACCCCGGCAGCCATACCCGGACTTTTTGTCGGCTGCCTCACCGCCAATGTATACGGCGGCCTCGGTTTGCCCGACATCATGGGCGGGAGCCTGTGCACACTTCTAGCCGCCTTCTTGACCTATCTTGTGTCCAGAACGAAAAAGCCGATTCTGGCTCCGGTTCCACCGATCGTGGTGAACGCTTTGGGGGTAAGCCTTTATCTCCACCTCCTTTTCCACCTTCCCTATTGGGTTACAGTAGCATACATTGCTCTAGGCGAAATCGCTGCCTGCTTCGTACTGGGATACCCGCTCCTGCTGCTCCTTCTCAAAAGAGAGAGACTTCTTGAGCTGTTCAGGCTGCGGTAGCCTAGAACGACGTCCTCCGGATTTCGCTCTTGCCAAATCTGCTCCATAAGTGCCGAATCGGATCTCCCGACTACGACAGTATTAGCGAAATGATTGACGTATTTTTCTGTTGGGAAGGCTCTGCTCTTTTGCCGCCAACTCCGCTTTTTCGGAGTTCGTAGAAACAATGAAGTGTTGGAGGGAGGGCCTTTAACAGCCTCAAGGAGTGGATCTATGAAGGTTTTGCGTCTTACGGGTTACCTCATAGCCTTTTCCGTTCTGTTTACCGGTGCTTCCGCACTCGGCCAACAGTTCATGCCCATCCAGACCAAGTTGACAGCATCCGAGGCCGAGGAAGCGGAGGCATCCCGGGCCAAGATATCTTTTTCCGAAACCATGTGGGATTTCGGATACGTTCCCAAGACCGGAAAGGTGGTGCACACCTATCAAATCAAGAATATCGGTGAAGATACCCTTGTGATAGCCAAGGTGAGGACCACCTGTGGCTGCACCAACGCGCCTCTTTCCAAGCAAGAGCTGGCTCCCAATGAGACCGCCGAACTGAGCGTTATTTTCGATCCCAACAAGGTCAAGGTTGGTCAAACCACAAAGAGGGTGCAGATAATTTCCAACGATCCCAACAATCCCTTCGCCCAGGTGGCCTTCACCGCGAAAATTGGTACAAGCAGCTCCCTGGTAAAAATAACCCCGGCCTCCGTCGACTTCGACTCGGTTTCTCCGGGAAGCCAACCCGTCGAGACTCTGATCATTGAGAACATCTCCGGAGAGCGGCTGTCCATGATGAAAGTGGAAGGACCGGGAAGCAACTTCAGCCTGGATCTTGAAGACGGAATGCTTGAGCCGGGAGAGTCCGTTCAGGCGGCTCTGGCATTGAAAGACGACTTAACTTCCGGAATTCTTCAGACCTCCTTGACGCTGGCTTTCGAATGCTCGAAAGCTGCCAGAATCAGCATTCCCATTGGGGCTTTTGTAGTCGAGGAGTAGATTCCAGACACCCATGCGCACCCAGCCAAAGTTCTCACAGATACTTCTCAAAACAACGGGCATAATTATCCTAGGCTCGGCCATTGGCCTGATCTACAATGCCATCTCCCCGAGTGGAATCACGCTGAAGGGTAACTGGAGCCCCAAGGTAACCTCGGACAGCCTGGTGGTCCCGTATGGTTATATGGAGGGCGAGGATCCACCGGCCATCAGTCTCGACTACGCCCAGATGAAGTTCCAGTCAAAGAATACCATCTTCCTGGATGCCCGCTACCCGGAGGATTACAGGGCAGGTCGCATCAAGGGCGCCATCAATCTTCCCTATGAGGAGTTCGAGGAACATGCTCCCCGGGTCCTACCGAATCTTCCCAAAGACGAGGAGATCATCGCTTACTGCGATGGGACCGAGTGTGAAACCAGTCTTCTTCTGGCCAGGGAATTGATCGAATTGGGTTACGAGGACGTCAAGGTGTTTTTCGGTGGCTGGCAAGAATGGCGGGATGCCGGGTTATCCGTAGAGACCGGTGAATAGAAGATGAGCGCAATAAGAGCAATCGTCAGTCTAGTAACGGACAAGAGGGTGGTCCTGCTCTTCCGGGTTTTTCTGGGCGCAACCTTCATCTACGCCAGCCTGGACAAGATCGCTCACCCAGAGCAGTTCGCCAGAATAGTCTACAACTACAGGATTCTGCCCGACTTCTTGATAAACGTTTTTGCCGTCAGCCTGCCCTGGGTCGAATTCGCGGCTGGCTTATTCCTGATCTTCGGCATATTTACCGAAAGTGCCTCGCTTGTCATATCCACTCTTCTGGTGGTCTTCATAGTCGCCATCTCCATAAATCTCTTCAGGGGCATAAATCTAAACTGCGGCTGCTTCTCCACCGATCCCGCCGGAAAGAAGGAAGGGGCTAGTTTGCTCATCAGGGATTTCATCTACCTTTTTTTCGGGATCATGGTGTTCTTTTTCCACAAGAATTTTGCAGCCGTCTCCACATTGTTTAGAAAGAAAACTCCGCCTGGTCGCTAGGCAGCTGGCCGTCGGCAGCTGAGCGTACCAAGGCAGCCCAGGAACCTGGACCTGTCGGTCTCTGTGATTACCGGCCAAATGCTAATGCATCGGGCCGCATAGAGAATCTCAAGGGGTTGTACGTTTGAGCGGGAAGTAAATCTTTGGGGAGAGGATTTAGGGCCTTCCGGGGTTCAGGCTTCGTCTTCCGGCTTTATCTCCACAATCGGCTGGGCAGCGTCGACCAGGTCGCCGGCCTTGAAGTTAACCCTCTCCACCATCCCGTTCACCGGCGATTTGATCTCGTTTTCCATCTTCATGGCTTCCACGATCACCAGCCCTTGTCCTTTTTCCACCTGGTCCCCTTCTATCACCAGTAGCTTCACCACTTTGCCGGGCATGGGAGAGGCGGCGACCGGAGCCTCGGCAACTCCGGTCGAATCGGCGCCCGAGGCTGCCGCGCTTTCGGAGGCGGCTTCCTGAATAGTAAATTGCTCGCCTTCGACGGAAACGTATTTCTTGCCGTCGGCTTCCGCAAGATAGGCCGTAAACGTCTTACCATTTACCAAGAGAGAAATGCAGTTGTCGGAGATCTTGGAGGAGTCAACCAAATAATCCTTGCCATCCAGGTTGACGTGGTACTGACCTTCCTTGAATTCAACCTGCAGCTTATGGGTTTGATCTTCTATGCGGAGTTCCAGTTCCATTCGGTTCCGACCGTGATTCTCGCTAAGAGCCTCCCAGGCTCCATTTCCCCAGAGTTAGCCAGGGACCGGGCATCTCTTCTGTGGTCTTCACGCCCCTCCTGCCGGTCGGCCTGGCCTGAGAGGATATGGCGGCGGCTATAAGAGCCTCATTGATGAATCTTTTTCCCCTCTTTTTCCCAATCCAATCCGACATGTTCTTGTCGATGAAGCTGGTTTGTGTATTGCCGGAGACAAATTCGGGATGCTGCATCAGGGCCGAAAGAAACTCGATGCAGGTTTTGATCCCCAGAACCGTGTAGCCCGACAGCGCCAGAACCATGCGCTTGCGGGCATCCTCCCTGCTCTCACCCCAGGCGATAACCTTGGAGAGAATCGGATCATAGTAGACTGAAACCTCCAACCCTGAGTAGATGCCGCAGTCATGCCTGATTCCCGGTCCCGTCGGCTCCTTCATAAAAAGTATCTTACCGGAGGACGGAAAGAAGTTGTTCTCCGGGTCTTCTGCATAGACTCTGCATTCTATGGCGTGCCCACGTTGTTTGATTTCGTCCTGATCAAGTGAGAGCTTTTCTCCAGAGGCTATTCTGATCTGCTGCTTTACCAGATCCACACCAGTCACCAGCTCGGTGATGGGGTGCTCTACCTGAAGACGGGCGTTGACTTCCAGAAAGTAGAAGTTCCTGTTCTTGTCGAGCAAAAACTCCACCGTGCCTGCATTGTTATAGCCGGAGACCTCAATCACCTTCTTGGCGACCTCGCCCATCTTCTCTCTGAGCTTCTCATCCCGGGCGCAAGAGGGCGTTTCCTCCACTATCTTCTGATGTCTCCGCTGAATGGAGCATTCCCTTTCGCACAGATGAACCACTTTTCCGTGATTGTCTGCCAGCACCTGAAACTCGACGTGCCGCGGCTCCTCTATGTATTTCTCCAGATAAACGGACTCATCTCCAAATGCCGACTTGGCCTCTCGCATTCCCGCCTCGACTCCCTTCTCCAGATCACCCGGGGACTGAATGACGCGCATACCCTTTCCCCCGCCGCCTGCGGAAGCCTTGATCATCACGGGATACCCGATCTTCTCTGCAGCCTCTTTGAACTTCGAAGAGTCCTTTCCGCTGCTCATCATGCCGGGAATGATCGGGATTTTGGCTTCGGTCATGGTCTTTCGTGATGCCACCTTGTCGCCAACCAACCTGAGAGCCTTCGAATTCGGCCCGATGAAGACGATCCCTTCTTTTTCGCATCTTTCGGAAAAATCCGCGTTCTCCGCCAAGAAGCCGTAGCCCGGATGGATAGCATCAGCCCCGGATTCCTTCGTAACCTGAACGATCTTGTCAATGTTGAGATAACTTTCCAGAGGGGGCGGGTCCCCGATGCAGTATGCCTCATCCGCTTTCTGCACGTGCAGTGAGTTTCTGTCAACAGTGGAGAAGACGGCCACCGTGGGGATGGACATCTCCCTGCAGGCATTTACAATTCTGACGGCTATCTCACCGCGATTGGCTATGAGTATCTTCTTGATCATATCTTCAAACCGCAGTCGTAGGGATAGCCTTTATGGCTGTCCGCAACTGTTCTGAGAGAAACAGTTCGTCTCCCTCGGTTCGAGGCATCGAAGTCACTTGACCTTGTTAACATTGTATCCGTTCTCAAAGTCTCTCTTGTTTATGAAAAATATCTCATCGATGTGCTCGTGACTTTGTTCATCAAAAGAGCCTATGGCGTGAGTTACGTTATCTTGATCAGCCAATATGAAGTTGTTCCAATCACTGGTGATCAAGAGAATAGTTTTCTTTTTCTCTTCTTTCGGTGTCTTCAGTTTAGAGTCGCTATTCTCCAATATTTTTGCCACGGCATCAAAGGTGTCACGCTGCACATCACGGCTGAAGTTGCCCTCTGGCGCATAACCGAAAACCACCTTTCGGCTTTTAGCTATTGAGAATAGACAGAATTTCTTGATGCAATCACAGTCCTCTATCTTTACAACAACCTGACCACCACAATCCACTCCACTGGCTCCATCTATCATCCGTTGAACCACCTCCGCAATCTTGCCAGCATACTTTTGTCTTTCCCTTGAACTCGGCGCGTTCTTGAATTCTAGATGGAAAAAATATTCGTTACTGTAAAACAGTCCTTTTTTCTCAAGAATTCTGTTGACCTCAGTTACTAGTTCCCTGATCTCTTTGTTGTCGCGGACGCTTTCCGCAGATTTGTTAAGACTTTTCTCTTCCACTGCGAGATAGTCACCAGTCGAGCTGGTGTCTTGGCACAAAAAATCGTATGTTCCCTTTAGTCCGGCTTCCTCTTCTGGTCTGCCCACTACTGCAAAATCTTTGCCTGTACGTGAGTTGTAGTCTTTCAAGAATAGGCCGATGAAGAGTTCTTCTCTTTCTTTGTCTGGCATCTTGCTTTTTCTCAATCAATAACCACTGTGGACAGGGACAAGCCCTGTCCCTACGCTGGAACTCGATCCAGGGACCCACAAAACCTATAATCTTTCCAGCTGTTGACTAGCTTCTTCCTTACTGGATTGTTCAGAATGTACTCACAGATTTCCTTGACTGGTTCGTTTGGCCTGACCACATGATCATGGAATCTTCCCTGCCACATCTTCTCCCCGACTCCATACTTCCAACCTATTCTGGTGGTTTTGCTCTTGACGCCTCCCATGAATCTGGATATGCTCATACCGCTATCCCCGGGGGAAATCAATAAATGAAAGTGGTTGGGCATCAGGCAGAATGCGAAGATCTTCACTCCGGTCGTCTCTCTCTCGTCCTTGAGGCAGGTAATGATCTCGTGACTCAATTTCTCGTCTGCAAACAGCTCCTGTTTGTCCTTGGTGCACACCGTGACGAAGTACGCAAACGGTTGAGAATAATCGAAACCCTTCAATCTCAGGCTTCTTCTTTGAACCTGTCTTACTTTCATAAACGTGAAAACTACTTGGACAGGCACCCCGCCACGGCGGGATTTCGCAGGCCCAACAAGCCCTGTCCCTGCACTATTCAGTCCACTTTGGCTTTCTCTTTTGCAGGAAGGCACTCATGCCCTCCTGTCCTTCCTCGCCTATTCTCATTCGGGCAATCATATCCGCGGTATAGGTCTTCGCCTCTTCGAAGTTGATGCCTGGTACGTTCTTCAAAAGCTCCTTGCACATGGCCAGTGCTTTCGGGCCGCTTGTTATGAGTAGGTCCGCTTTTTCTTGCACTGTCTTATCCAATTCCTCGGGAGGAACAACTTGATTGACCAGACCTGCTGCCAGAGCTCTTTGAGCGGTCAGCCTCTCCCCGGTAAGAAAGAACTCCCTGCACCTTCCTTCACCAACCTTCCGAATGACGTACGGTGAAATACACGCCGGTACCAGTCCCAGCTTGACCTCGCTTAAGCTGAACTTGGCATTCTCCGAGGCGATAGCGATATCGCACACCGCCACCAAACCCGCACCGCCGCCTATGGCTGCTCCATTGACCCTGGCGATAATCGGCTTGGGCAGAGAGTACATCAAGTAGAACAGATCAGCCAGCTTCAGCGAATCGTCCAGATTCTGCTCGTAGCTATAGTCTATCATCTTCTTCATCCAGTTCAGATCCGCCCCGGCTGAAAAGGATTTCCCGGCTCCGGTCAAAACCACCACTCTCACCGATTCATCTTCCGAGATACTTGTGAAAATGCCAGTGAGTTCGGCAATCATCACCTCGTTGAACGCATTGTGGATTTCGGGCCGATTAAGTGTGACCGTGGCTATTTTGTCTTGGAAGGAATAGGAGATGGTTTCGAAGTTGTTCCCTGCGGTCAATTTATAGAACTCCGTTTAAGGACCAGACTGCAAACGATTCGATCACATCCTGAATACGCCAAATCTCTGGTCCGGGATGGGCACGTTGAGAGCCATGGAGATGCCAAGAGCCAGCGCGTTGCGCGTCTCCAGAGGATCCACAATGCCGTCATCCCAAAGCCTGGCACCACTGTAATAGGGACTGGACTCCTCTTCGTACTTCTTGAGCGTAGGCTCCATGAACTTCTCCTGCTCCTCCTTGGTCATGGTCTTGCCTTGTTTCTTAAGCGCCCTCATCTTAACGGTTAAAAGGACGTTGGCTGCCTGTTCTCCGCCCATCACGCAGATTTTCGCATTAGGCCACATCCATATCAGCCGCGGATCATACGCCCGCCCGCACATTCCATAGTTGCCTGCTCCGTACGAACCACCCACGATCACCGTGAACTTGGGCACGTCGGCGTTTGCCACGGCGTGGACCATCTTTGCTCCGTCTTTGGCTATTCCGCCGTGCTCGTATTGTTTGCCTACGATAAACCCGGTGATGTTCTGCAGGAAGATCAAAGGGATCTTTCGCATGGTGCAGAGGTTCATGAAATGCGCCGCCTTCTGTGAACTCTCAGAGAAAAGCACACCATTATTGCCCAGGATGCCGACGGGATATCCCATAATTCGCGCGAAGCCGGTTACCAGGGTGGGACCGTACAGCTCCTTGAACTCCTGGAATCTGCTGCCGTCCACGATCCTGGCGATCACCTCGCGGATGTCGTAAGGCTTTCTTATATCGCGCTGCACGATCCCGTAAATCTCCGCCGGGTCGTAATATGGGTCCTCCGGCTCGGCCACGTCCAGTTCGAACTTCCTCGGCGGGTCCAGACACTGAACTATGTTTCTGGCGATCTCCAGTGCGTGTCTGTCATTCAGGGCGTAGTGGTCAGCCACGCCGGAGATTCTACAATGCACGTCGGCACCACCCAGATCCTCGTCCGATACCTCCTCGCCGGTTGCAGCCTTGACCAAAGGAGGGCCGCCAATGAAGATGGTCCCCTGCCTCCTGACGATCACCGCTTCATCACTCATGGCCGGGACGTAAGCCCCGCCGGCAGTGCAGGAGCCCATCACGATGGAAACCTGGGGAATGCCCATGGCAGAAAGTCGAGCCTGGTTGTAAAATATCCTGCCGAAATGCTCCTTGTCTGGAAAGGTGCCGGACTGGTAGGGAAGAAAGATACCGCCGGAGTCTACCAGGTAGATGCAGGGGAGCTTGTTCTCCATAGCCACTTCCTGGGCCCGCACATGTTTCTTTATGGTCATGGGAAAATAGGTCCCCCCCTTGACCGTGGCATCGTTGGCTACGATGAGGACCTCCCTACCGTGCACTACGCCCACACCGGTGACCATACCGGCTGCCGGGGCCTCGTTGTCATACATATTGTAAGCTGCCAGGGGGGACAGCTCCAGGAATGGAGTGTTTTTGTCGAAGAGAAGCTCCAGCCGTTCTCGCACCAGCAGCTTTCCGCGCTCGTGGTGCCTCTTGCGGTCCTTTTCCGCCCCGCCAAGTTTTATCTTCTTGAGTATCTCCTTGTATTCGGAGACGACCCTCTGCATTTCAGCCCTGTTCTGCTGAAACTCGGAGCTTTTTGTGTCGACTTTGCTCTCTATTCGGAACATTTTTGACTACACCTGGTTGGATAAAGTGCTAATCTCTCGTTTTGTCGGGAAGCGAGAAGTGTTCTAGTAAACCAAGGCATCACGCTGCCGCTAAGACGAAACGACCTCGATCCTTCGACTTGACTCTCTGCGGGTCTGCCCGTACGCCCCTCGTGCCTGCAGGGGCCTGTCTGGGGGCAGGCGTCTGCCTGAGCCTTCTTTCGACGCCCCGCCTCTGACGTCAGACGACGTGCAGGGGCGAATATACGACAGTTCCACAAGTCGAATTCCTACACCGTCAAAAACCTCAGCTAGGCGGGAACGAACTTATATCCATAGCACAGAATGCCCGCTTCGCCGTCCTGCTGAATCTTCCGAAATTCCAGCCTCAGCCTCATTCCGGTTTTGAGCTGATCTGGCTCGCAGTCAGCGATCTGCGCCAGCAGTCTGGCTCCGTCATCCAGTTCCACAATACCCATGGCATAAGGGGACTGATCCACGAATTGGCTGGGCGCCACCCGAATGACGGTATGAGTCAGCAGCTTTCCCTCATCTTTGAGTTTCACGTCCTCAAAATCCCTGGACTTGCATCCGGTGCAAATCAGCCGCGGGGGAAAATATATCTTCCCGCAGCCTTTGCATTTCTTACCCTCCAATCTATATCTCTGCGGTATCTCTCTCCAGTATCTGGCTGGAAACATTCCGTTACCTCCGTGTATCGTTCTCTGGTTTGTCGTCGTCGAAGCTCACAGCGAAACTCCGATGTCGTCATTGCGAGCGACTGCAGGGAGCGAGGCAATCTCGAGAGATTGCTTCGT
>CAYFQZ010000043.1:0-5604 GCA_964345305.1 uncultured Ignavibacteria bacterium
ATGTTGTCACTCTGCGGTCCCATGAAGACGGTGCCGAAGGATAGGCGGGAGACCTCGATTCCCGTGCTTCCCAGCAGCATTTTGTTTTTTTCAGTCATATGGCTCAGTGAAAAATGACCAATGGATGGCCCGACCTACCCTTTACCAGCGGAATACTTCTCGGTTGCGGGTCTGCTCGTCAGGCAGGATCTATCGTGGGTAGGACGTTCCCACGCAAGATGTCGGATAGACCTTCGGTCCCATCCGACTTACAAGCTACTCCTTTTTTCTATGAGCATCTTGGGATATTCCAGGGAAGAGGGCCTCTCCATCTTCCCGGCCTTCTGAGACATGAGGCCCAGCAGGTAGCCTTTCGAGTCGATAACCGGAGATCCGCTCAATCCGGGTGTGGTATTATCGGTCAGTTCTTTGGTGGTTATCAGAAACGACCCCTTCTCCGATCTGACGAAGTTACCCTCATAGACTACCTGGGGACAATCCTTGTCCGAGTATCGCCAACCTATGATATAGACTGTTTCGCCCTCCTTCATGGGACTGGATCTGAATTTCAAAGGCTGGATGTTTTTGGACCTCTCTTTGATTGTGAACAGCAGCCAGTCTTTTTCAGAAGGTATATCCTCCAAAGGCTCCTCCGGGTCCTCATTGATCAGTCTGTCTACCACCACCACATCTTGAGGATTGTTCTTTGGAAACATCTTCCACAACTTGAGGGTCTCCCCGAAGGAGACCGATTTCATGGCTTCCGATTTGAAATAGATCAGCACGTGTTTGGCGGTGGCTGCCAGAATCTCATCGCCCGTATCCAATAGAAAGGAGCATCCTGCCACAGGGTGATTCTTGTCTGTGTACTCGATCTGGTTAATCATGGTGATCTGTGGCCATTCACTCTGAGGTTTTTCCATCCATCGTCCATAGTCAGTTGATTCCGTATTTTGGCACTGCCACAGCACAGCAGAAGAACACAAGAACAAAGCTACCAGACCTGTCCTCGGAAGCATTGTTCTTGCGGTTCTTCGTTTTTTTCCCATCTGCTCATCCTTTCGTGTGAAGATGGACCCCATAGAATGAACCACGCAGCATTGACGGGGAGAACACCGATGAAACGTCTGCCTCACAGAGTTACGGGCAATGTAGGAATCTCGCGAAAGTCTGCAAGAAAGAACCCTCCTTCCCCACCCTTGGCGCAGACCGTGCCTACCTGCCCGTCAGGCCGGGTTTGTCACAGAGTTTTCTTCATTATGGCGCACTGCCTCCCCGCCAGCAGACCGCAGTGTTTGACTTCGGTACTGCTGACCCTCAGGCCAATGCCCTCATAGAACGGGACACTGGATGGGAAGGCGCCGAGAAAAAGCTCCTTGTGTCCATCTTGCGCTATGATCTCCTCTGCCGCGTGGAATAGGGCCGCGCCGATGCCCTGCCGATGATGCTCCGGATCGACATACAGCTTGGTTACCTCATTTTTCTTAATTGCAACGACACCCACGACTATTTCACCCTTCGTTGCTACGAGAAAACGATACGTCTGAGCCTGAGAACGAAGGGCCCGCTCCGAGCCACGCCGCGCAACGAGCCGATCAAGCTCTTCCCGCGTGAACCCCTCCTGCTCGGCCAACCACCTGTATCCTGCGCAGACGATCTGACTCACCCCGGGCAAATCTTCGTCTCGCATCTTTCGGATTTCAACCGTTTGCTTGTTCATTTCCTGAAGCATGAATCACCCTCAGCCCCTGTGCTGGCATCTTCGACCTGCCCCTTTCCGGTTTTACAGACTGGAGAGAAAGGCAACAGGTTGGGGCACACGGGTGACACTATTATACGCCAGGATCATTCTTGTTTCAAGTTAATATGTGCAATCTTTTGTTTACAGTGGAAGATATCCATAACTTCATCCTGCTCTGCTCTGGGTCGAAGAAATCGTCTTCGAAGGCCGCTGATTCTGTAGTTGCTCGATTCATCGAGCTTCAAAACCGCCTAATCACTGCCTTTGGCGGGATATCGGTAAAAGACGCATAAATCGGGCAACTGCGAATCGACACAAGCGGGTTTGCGGCAACCTCACCCGCACCTGCCTCGTAACAGAGTTGTGATCTTCACGGAATGACTTTTCATATTCTGCGTTTAAAAGACCAATGGATTGGAGGTCCTTTTCATGAAGAGCTTGCAGTTTGTCTTCATCCTTGGGCTTCTTGTGCTTCTTGTTGCATCTTGCTCCTCTTCTGTGCAGGAGAAAGCGGAGGGACCGTCGGAGAACAAGCTGGCTGAGTGGCGCAAGGGGGTATGGCTTCTGGGAGACGGAAGCTATGCCATCTATACGGACACTCACTATTTCGTGGTGATGGTCAGCGGCGACAGCACTTTCCGCAACATCTACTGCGGGGCATCGCAGGTCGAATTCCATCGGAAGGGAATGGCGAGAAAACAGATCATCCGCGTGCGTCAATTGCCCGGCGGCGAATTGATGAGTTACAAGGAGGACGTTTTGGCTCAGAACGCCGAGATTCCTCTTCGGATCGACACCACCCTGTTTGCTCCCAGCACCTGCAACATCGAGGGCGGGATCATCTACGATTCGATCACGGAGGAGACTGAAGAGTACATTCTGCTCGCCACCTGCAATGGCGATTACGAAAAGATCTTCTCCAACGGCACGGCGGCCTATCTTCCGGCAGGCGGCGGGGAGTCCTATTCTGTTCGGATAGAGGGCTTCTGACCTCTCTTCCTGTTTCGTCTTGTCCAGATGATGGTTGAGACGCCGCCAAAGGCGCGGGCCGCATGACTGCGGCCCCTAGAAGTCGCCCAATGACCAGACGGTCCCGTCCGGGAATTGGGCAACTACGCACAGAACCATCTTAGGGGGCACAGGTGTCATATCCGGGTGCTTGGGTTCGCGATACAATCCCCAACGCCTGGCGAAAAGATGTAGCGTCGGAGCTCGTCCTGAAGGCCTGTGCCTGAAGGGCTTGTCTCCGACGAGAAAGTCGGTAGGGGCTCGATTCCCATACGGGAGCGTCCGCTTATCGAGCCCGAGGGTCGACACATCCCGCCAAAGGCTGGGCCGCATAAATGCGGCCCCTACAAGTCGCCCAATAAATTGGGCAACTACAAAATCGAACCGGGGGAACTTGACTTTCCGATTCTCAAACATTATCTTAGAAAAAGGTTCAAACGCATAGGACTACTGCAGCATGCAAATCTCTGAGATAATCAGCAAGAAGAGAGACAAAGGCAAGCTCACGGCTGAGGAGATAGACTTCTTCGTCTCCGGCTACAGCGAAGGCCAAATCCCCGACTATCAGGCGTCGGCCCTTCTGATGGCCACCTTCTTAAACGGCATGGATGCAGAGGAGACATTCTGTCTGACCCAGTCCATGATGAACTCTGGGCGGGTGCTCGATCTGAAATCCGTTCGGGGGGCGAAGGTGGACAAGCACAGCACCGGCGGGGTGGGGGACAAGGTTTCTCTGATACTTGCTCCTTTAGTTGCCGCCTGCGGAGTTAAGGTTCCTATGATCTCTGGCAGGGCATTGGGTCACACCGGCGGAACCCTGGACAAGCTGGAGTCCATTCCCGGGTTCCGCACCGATCTCCCCTTGAGAAAATTCACGGCGAATCTCAGGGAGATAGGCGTCTGCATGATCGGGCAGACCAAGGAGATCGCCCCTGCCGACAGGAAGCTTTATGCCCTGCGGGATGTGACCGCCACGGTCAACTGCATACCCCTGATCGCCTCCAGTATCATGAGCAAGAAACTGGCTGAGGGAGCCGACGCTTTCGTCTTCGACGTCAAGGTGGGCAACGGTGCCTTCATGAAGAAGCAGAAGGAGGCGGTGCTTCTGGCAAAGAGCTTGGTTCAGATAGCAAAACGATTCAAGAAAAAAGCGGCGGCCCTGATAACCGACATGAATGAACCTCTGGGCGAGACCGTGGGAAACTCCATAGAGGTGATCGAGGCCATTCATGCGCTCAAAGGGAGAACTCCAAAGGATCTGATGGAGGTCACCATGGCCCTGGGCACGCGTATGCTGGTCTTGGGAAAGAAGGCAAAGAACGTGAAAGAAGCGCAGGGCAAGTTGTGGAGAGCGATCGATACCGGCACGGCCATTGACAGGTTTCGGGAGATGGTCAAAAAGCAAGGGGGCAACCCGGAGGTGGCCGATGATTTCGGCCTGCTCCCCTGGGCCAAATTCAGATTGGTGACGGCTTCAAGAAGAGAAGGATATGTTCAATCAATAGATACGCGCAAGATCGGGCTGGCCGTCATGGAACTGGGCGCAGGCCGGGAGACGCTGGATAGCTCGATTGATAGGGGCACGGGCCTGTTGGTCAAGAAGAAGGTGGCGGATCGGGTGGAGAAAAACGATGCCTTGGCCGTTATCTATGCTAACAATCTGAAAAAAGCCAGGCATGCCTCCCAAGAAATCAGGGAAGCCTATGAGATTGGGAACAAGAAAGTCCGCTCGCTGAAAAAGATTCTCATAGTCGTTGACCAAAGAGGTGTCAGGAAGTTCAAAGACGCCATTTAAAACCAGAATCTTAAGACCAGAACCTAGTTTAAGTTAGGTTCTGGTCTTGGTAAGTCGCCGCCGGGCAGAGCCCTCCCTCCAGCAAACTACGCGCATCGGTAAACCCTAAGCCCCGTCTGCTCTTCTGTTAATCTCAGAACGTGCGGGCAGATCTGGCAGCTATAACTGTAAGCCGCTCGTCTGCAACTGCTTGTCCTCAGAATCGGCGAGATTACAGGCTCGGAAGCCGATTTTCTCCTAAAAGCCTAAAAAATTCTGCAACGGCCGGACAATTCCAACGTATACTATTCCATGTTGGAATAGTTCAGCTTATAATACCAGACGGTGAGCACGACCTATGAGCAGAAATGAACTTGTGGTATTGGGGCTTTTGAATCAGAAACCCATGCACGGCTATCAGCTTCACCAGGAGATACAGAGCACCGGGATGGAGATCTGGGCGGAGGTGAACCTTTCATCCATCTACAATACCCTCAACAGGTTAGAGCAGAGTCGAATGGTGAGAGAGAAGAAGGAGAGGCCGGGGAAGATGCCGGAGCGAAGCGTATATCACATCACCAAAACTGGAAGGGAGAGATTGGCTTCCCTGCTGGAACAGGCCCTCAGCGATAACAGAATCCGGCCCGCCAATCTCATGCTGGGCACCTTCTTCATCAAGGGCTTGCCCAAGAGAAAAGCCCTGGATTGTCTTGAGTCCAAAGTCGAGATCATGCAAAAGCTTCTGCAGAGCCTCCTCCAGGCGGAGAAGGACGCCGGGGGCAATAAGCCTTTCCCCTGGACGTTCTTTCTCCGAGGCACCATCGATCACCTGAAAAACGGGATCGAGAGAGTAGATGGCCTGAGGAAACACATTCGAGGAATGCGAAGCTGGAAGTAGCAAGGGGACAGAAGAGAGGAACGGCAAATGAAGAAAATCGTTTTCTGGTTGCTGGTGATAGCTATCGTTGCTTTAGTGGGCTACCGAGGGTGGGTGGCTTATCAGCGAAGCCAGGTGGAAGAAGTGGAGATGAGAGAAGAGATCCCGCCGGTTAAAGTTCAGGTGGTTAAGGCCAGCCCGCTAACCGAGACGCTGGATCTCACC
>CAYFQZ010000044.1:0-25747 GCA_964345305.1 uncultured Ignavibacteria bacterium
ACCTGGAAAGGAAGCTCAAGGAAAGAGGCATACGCATCGATTTGAACCAGCTGCCCGAACGAAGGGACGAAAACTTCGTTCCTGAATTCTGCAAGGCTCTGGCCGAGAAGTATCCTGAAGTCCCCGTATACTTCGCCCTGACCGTCTACAAGAATCACTTTGAGCCTATCACCGACGATCTGTATATCGTGGGGCTGGCCTATCAATACAGTCCCGAGAGGATCGACAACCTGGCATTGCTAAAGAAAAACTTGGAGAAGAACCTCCAGCTAGATTATCTGAAATACGATTGGTATGACCAAAGCTACCTGGCCAAGGATATCATCGCGCACATGAACACCAATTACATCGCGGGGATGATCATGCTGGCAGAGCACTACAAGGCCAGCGGCGAGGATGGCAAAGCCAGCCAGTGGAAGGACTTCGCCCTAACGGTTGCCAGGAAATCGGGCAAGCCGGGAATGGTGGAAGAGATCGAAAAGATGGAGCTGTAGGAGCGTATCACTATTGGATACTTGCAGGATGGTGCGGCTGATGTGATCGCCCGATGTGTCGGACCAAATGTAACTTGCGAATGGCCATTTTCAGGAACAAACACAGAGACTTCAGCGACGAGAAGCTGATGGAGTACATCAGGCGGCGAGACACCTCTGCGTTCGATGAGCTCTACCGCCGTTACAGCCATCGCTTGTTGTGCTACTTCCACCGCGAGCTCGGAGGTGACGAACAGAAAGCTCAGGACTTTCTGCAGGAGATCTTCCTGAAAATCGTCGAAAGACCTGAACTGTTCGATACCGAAAGGAAGTTTTCCTCCTGGATATTCACCGTGGCCTATAACCTCTGTAAGAATGAATATCGGCGGCTGCACGTCAGACAGGTTGTGGACAAAAATGTGGACGCGCACGCCATTGCTCATGATGGTGAAGGCGAGTATCATCAGCTGGAAAGGAACGTGGATCAAAGAGCATTTGAGCGTGCGTTGTCAGCGGAATTAGAGAAATTCGGCGATGGTCAGAGGAGCGCATTCTTGCTACGGTATCAGCAGAATCTGTCCATCAAAGAGATTGGCGAGATATTAGGCTGTTCCGAGGGAACGGTCAAATCGCGACTTTTTTATACCACCCGAAAGCTGGCGGGCAGGTTGAAAGCATTCAACCCGCATGAAAGCGAGGTACCTACAGATGGAAAGACCAAATGAGGGTCCTGATATGAGATGCGATGACATCGAAAGGCTGCTGATCAATAGACTTCTCGGCGAACTGACCACAGACGAAAATCTTCTGGCGGAGGAACATCTGAGAGTCTGTCCGCGGTGCCGTAGGTATCAGATTGCCCTGTTGAATATGCAGAATGCGATGCAGGCCGAAGGCGAGGAAAGACTGACTCCCGATCCTGCCATTCGCCGGGCTATCGTTGGCCGGATGAAAGCCTTGAGATCGCAAAAGACGGGTCCTCTTGCGAAGACATGGCAACACCTGAGGGGGGTCTTTGCGTTCCGCATCCCGGTCTATCAGGCTCTGTTCAGCGCCGCGCTGATTCTGTTGATATTCATCGGCGCAAAGCAACTGACCTTTTCAACCGGCGGGGAAGCTACCGAAGCTCAACTGGGTGAGGCTGTTCACTATCAGATGAGCGTGATAGACAACCTTGAGATCCTCAAGCATCAGAAGATAGGATTGAGCGCAAAAGAGGATACCACCCTGGCGCGGTTCATCGTTTCAACCATGTAATAGAGGCTTTGCCGTCTCAACAACGAATCTTTCGGAAACGACGCGGGCCGGGCATGGCCATGAGCCCTACCCGACCCGTTTTCCCCTTCCAGGAGCCCCCAGGACGTTTCGAATCCCAGATGTTCTCTTAAGGCAAAGGTGAGATCGCTCAGAAGGGAGCCTTGAGAATCTTGCTCCCCGGATGACCCTCGACCTGCTGATTCCAGTGTGTCATACTCGATGCCACCGAGGTTAACCTGCAATCCGTGCATTTTGGGGATGTACACACAAACTGGGTCTTCGCGAATTCACCCACTAAATCCCAAGTCACTGATTGTTTATACGAGACTAAGCAGCTCTTTATTGTCCCCTTGCCAAGCACATCGAGAATCAACACGTTATGCGGGCGCGGGCCGACTACGCTCGCGCTATCGGTCTGGTGATTCAATTCGCTCCGAAGTCTCAGTTTGATTATCAGCCCGGCAGAGCAGAAGGGACTTGCCTTGCGCTTACCCGAAGCCTTAAGACCCGTTGGGACGAACACTCCAAAGCGGAGTGCCGGCCTGACTTCCCTCACAGCGCCCTGCCTGTGCAGCGTGGAGCAGGCATCCCCTCACCAGGAGGCCTCCACCCTTATCCTTGCCGTCTTGGTATCTGTCTTGCTTCGGTCCTGATAGAAATTGGCAATGAATTCGGCAGAGACAAAGTAATTCTCGAAAAATCTCACTTTTTCCTGAAGATGAAAGCGGAGATATTCGTCCGAAGACTGTGAGAAGTTGAGGTCACAATATCTCAACCACAGGACGAAATCAAAAGGAGAAAGCAACCGCGTTCTCATCTTCAGGCGAAGATCGCCGTACTCTTTGGCATCCGTGCTTCGGTAATTCGCTATGCAATTGAAAACAAGCTTTCGGTGAGGCGAGAACGACACATTCAAGGAAGATGTCCTTCTATCAATCTCTTCATCCTCCACGTCGTAGTCCCACCAGAGTTGACTGATGGTGAAGGCCAGTCTTGACGAGAACCTGTAACCTGCGCCGATTCGAAACTTCATCTTGTCCGGCAGATAGGATCGTTCTCTCCACTGGCTGTGAGAGAAGTTCAGGTTGAATCTGTGGAACAACCTGTATTTCGATTTGAAAAAAACCCCCCTCTCCCCTGCCTGTCTGGCCCTATACTTGTAGTCTATCTCCTCCAGATAGATGGTCTCGTAATCAGGGTTGGAGATGCCTCCGCCGTGCGGATGAATGAAGTCATCTTCATATCTCCACCAGGAGCAGTCAAAGCTGTAACGCTTTTTGGAAGAGTGAAGGTCAATTGCCAGAGCACTCCTTCCATTCGAGAGCCGGGCATACTCGCCGGAGAGTTTAAAAGACTCAAGACTTAAGTCTAAGTGCAAGCTTCCGCAATCGTCCTTGAACGTGCCGCTGTTGGCTGCGTTCTGCAGTTCACCCCTGGAGAAACACAAGCCCACTCGTCCCAGCCCGTTCACCAAACTCAGATCTAGACTCCCGACTTCGTTCCTGATGCCTCCACGCTTGTTTTTCGAGTAGAAAGCCAAGACGGCAAGCCGGCTCAGCCGCGCCTCCCCGCAGAAGCCATTGTATCTGCCGAATGCGGGGTAAAGAAAGGTATCCTTCGATTCAGAGTCCGAGCTTTCGGTGTATCCAAGAAGAGGATGATATCCAACGTTGAGTCCCAGTCCGATTCTCTTGTCGAAATTGCCCAACGTGACCTCGCCTGAATATTCAGGCAGCAGAAACCTGACGAATCTCTTCCGTACCCGAAGCGATCCGTTGTCCAGAATTGCTTCAGAGGATCTGGATTCGTGATCAGCCTCAATGCGCCAAATCATCCTTTCCCTGTTTCTGACCTCGCACAGAATGTAGTTCTCCGTTTCTCCTTCTTCCCCGAATCCCTGATGAAACTTCCACACCAGCTTTCCGGAGAGAAAAGGGCGAGCCTTTGGCTTTGTCTCTTCCAAGAACGCGCCCGTCTTTTGGCTCAAGTTGACGTCTCTGTCCTTCGTTTGCAGCTGAGAGAGGTCGGTGCTGCTGACGTCCGGGAGAAAGAAGAGCCTGTTGGCCTCTCTGGACGCAGGATGTACCTTGCCCTGTATCATATCCAGAAGCTCCAGGTACTGATCCAGAGTCAGGTATCCTTTTTCCAGACCTTCCCGCAGGTCCTCTTCGGTCTCATAGATCTCCGAGGAGATTAATTGCGAGTACGCAGACAAAGGAAAGACCGACAATGCCGGAAGCAACAAAAGTAGAGAAGATACCGCTCTTGGAAGCATCCGAGCTCCCCCTCAAGCGTATTCTAATAATACAAACGTCTCAGACGGAATGTCACTGCTAGCGCAGCGAAGCCGTCTCATGTGGCAAGAGATTGCCACGCCCTTCGGTATGAACCATGCGGTTCGTACCTTCGGGCTCGCAATGACGATATAAGAACACTTAGTACGCTTACGTCAGCTTTGCCGCCCGCCCTCAAAGGAGGTCTTTATTGTTTCTGCGCGGCACAGAACACGATGTCTTCTTCGCAGAGCTTTTTGCCGTCAAGCTCTGTTCTTAAGCTCTCCAGCCTGTCAAGCCAGTACTGTTTGCGATCGCTCTTTTCCGCGAAATCGCCGAAGGAGCCGAAGAACTGATCGAAATCCACCAGCTTATCCGATCTGATGATTTCACTCTCTATGGGAATTCCCCGTCCGTGGAAATACCCTGTCAGGGAGTCCAGCGACAGATAGTCGTAGTGAGAATAGCCTACCTCGTGCTGAAGGTCCAGATACAGCCTTCGGGCCCGCGCGGCGTTTTTCTTTTCATCGCTTCTGGGATCGTCGATCGGCTCTTGAACCAGTATGTGCTTTGCGGACACGCGAATCATCTCACCCAGCATCTTTTGCCATTCCTCAACGTGATGCAGAGTGTCTCTCTCCAGCACCAGATCGAAGCTGTTATCGCCATATCGAAGTTCTCTGCCGTCCATACAAACGTGGTCGATGTTTGGCTTTCCGTTTTCATTCTTGCAGCGATCGATTAGCGCCTGCGAGAAGTCGATCGCCGTGATTCTGCCACAGTGCGGCGACAGTTGAGCCGTGAAGCTTCCACACCCACAGCCGAGATCCAGCACGTTTACCGGTTTTAGCTCGGAGATTCTCTTCAGGATCAAATCTTGCTCTTCCATCTCACTCCCTCAGATACGATTGCCAGATTCACAGCAGTCAGTTTGTTGGTCGAAGCCTTTGTTCAGCGAGCCGGAAGAGGAACCGGCCCTGGGGAAGCCCAGGAGTCGTGTGGAGTTTTCGGCCCGACGTTCAAAGCCGGGCGCGCCACAAATTCCATGAAGTCCATTCCGCAGCACGGCTGCCCATCCTCCGGGTTGACCGTTACACCGGCCGTCGCGACAACAGCCAACCGCCGCTGTCAGTGAATTCAGGTTGCCCGTCACGAAAGAACCTCTCCGCCGCCAGCTCGCCGTCGGCCAGATAGTCTTCCATGATTGCCGGATCGAACTCTAGCGAGGTGGGCATCGGCTCAGACGGAGTGATGACGTAAAGCTTCGGCAGGGATGGCCTTCCGGAGAACATCCCCTCCAAGACCTTCAAGAGACGCTTTCTCGCGCTGGTCGCCAATCCAAGGTCTGCTGCAGTCTTTTTGATCTCCTCCTCGGCCCACCCCAGACGATAATACACCCATGCCCGGAAAAGGTCGCCTCGTTCAACCTCATTCGCCAACGCACCTACAGTCCAGCCCAATGCCTTGACCAGGCTTACCTTCTCCGGGCTGGTCGTGCTTCCCCAGACTGTCTCTTCGATCCTGAGCGGATGCGTGGATACGGCCCAGATTTCCTTGGCACCGAGTTTTACCGCGTGCTCCAGCGGCAGAAACTCCCTCACTCCGCCGTCGTAGAATAAGTCATCCTTCATGGGTGAACCGGGCTCGTTCTCGAAGACGCGAATGGGCTCAGTGAAGACCGGCTCCGAGCATGAAGCTACGACCGCCTTCACAAAAGTCTCCGGCGAGATCTTTGTCTTCCCTTTGGCCTTAAGCTGCTTGCTCGATACGTATACTACCTTGCCGGTCCGGACATCGACGATTGTCGCCATGAATTCCTTCTTGGCCTTGATCAAATCCTGGAGTTTTCCCCTCTTGAGGTAGTAACGACGCACAGTCTGGTACAGCGGTTCCATGCTGGCGTCGATGGGCCCCAGCTTTTTCACCTGGTTGAGCAGCCAGTACAACAGAGAGTTCTTGTAGATGTCAGCATTATAAACGCTGGTGTAAACGTTCTCCAGGTAGGTATAGTCGCCCAGTAACGCCGGGCCTCCCACCAGTGATCCGGTCGAGGTGCCAACAGCAAGATCGAACGTCATCTGTCGTTCACGCAGCAGATGCTTCACCACGCCGGCCGTGAAGGCTCCTTTGGACGCACCACCTGATAGTACTAAGGCTCTCATCTCACTATTCCCCCTCTCCCAGAGTTTGCTTCTGACCGTCAATGGCATGCTTGAAACCGCACAGAATCAACCCCGCCTTCTGTTCTTGCGGAATGTCGGTGTCTCGCTCAGCATACTCATGCTCGTTCTGGTAACGCTCCTTGAAACCTGCGAGCGTAGTATCGGCTACGATCACAGACTCAATGCACTCTACTGTTCGGCAATGGTTTAGAGTAGCGTAAAGTTGCCCGAATGCCGTCAACCTGGCACGCCTCTCGGCGACATCGGAAATCTCCCTCACGAACTTGAGAACCGCATCACGGTGGTTATTGCAGTAAGTTGCCTGGTCGGTCTCCGGGTCGTACTGCAGGCAGCAGAGCTGGTCCGGTTTGCAGTCCGCGAGAACCGCCACCAAAGCGAGAGTCAACAAGATTAGCGATATGCGCTGCAGTCTTCTCACGTTACCTCCCTTCTCCAGACCAAAAGACAGCCGTGTCTGGTATCTTTCAATCCACTCCCAGGGTAGAAGCAGGGCTTCGTTGGTACGCGGAGACGGAGCATTCATCCCCCTGGTGTCTCAGTAGCGGGAGTCAATGATCCAGGCACCGGCGCAGCATAAGCTGCCTGTGCCAAACCTTCCCTCCTCCGCCTTCAATAGTGGTTACTCAAACCCAAGATAGGAATTTCTTTCGGAGAAGTCAATCCAAAGAGCAAAAAATCCTGTGGAGCCGCAGCCTGCCCCGTACGAAGCCGGTAAGCTCTGAGACGTTACCTCCGGCTTCGGACCTTTTCCAGACAGACGTCAGGACGGTCGGAATTGTGCCTGGCCGCAGCATGAGCCCTGCACCCAGGATGCGAACAGATTAAGGTGCGGCCTGCATTCTCCCATTTGCTGTCGCGATGAGGAGAAAGCCGATGTCTACAGAAGGATACAGACAAGCAGGTAAGCTATTCTTCCGCAGGAGGTGAAATTTCTCGGGTATCAATTCTGATGCGTCATCAGCCCGAATGCCAGTTGATCGGTCCGGCCACAAAGCGCTTCTTGAGATTGCCCAGGACGTGCGACCAGGCCTTGTCGAAGTAATCGTGTAACTTGTCCCAATCTTCCCCCCTGCCCCAGCCATGTTGCCAGAAAATAACCTTCACTACGCCCGGCTCGACCTCCTCGAATCGTAACACCACTATGGTATGCTTGCTACGCAACTCCCCGAATTCCAGGGGCGCGTTCCATGAGAAGGAAAGCATCTCCAGGGGAACATAGCTCAACACCTGACAATCTTCAGAACCCTTGGACCCCTGGGCAGCCTTCGGGTAGAAGTAAATCTCATACGGGCCGCCCACCCGGAGC
Source organism: uncultured Ignavibacteria bacterium (assembly GCA_964345305.1). Taxonomy (GTDB): domain Bacteria; phylum Zixibacteria; class MSB-5A5; order MSB-5A5; family SM1-73; genus SM23-73-3. The sequence goes on from CAYFQZ010000044.1 coordinate 7,493, forward strand.
TCCATGCTGGCCTCCGGCGCGAAGAAAGTCATGAGTCCCTCAACGGTGGTCCAGGCACTCCACACATCCTCCAGCCTGGCAGGAACCAGCACCTCCTTCCGGAGGATCTTATCAGACCGGTCGTCCTTGTCGACGAAACGGTGTCTTGACGCACTCATCCTATTCCCTCCTTGCCTTATTAGCCTGGGTACTTTCCGGAGATGTAGTCTTTGAGATACCGGTTCTCCACCTTGCACTCTCCGCGCATCACGTTCACGATATCGCCGATGGAGATTATGCCTTCGAGCTTCTTCCCGGAGATGATAGGCAGATGCCTTACCCGATTCCGCGTCATCACGTTCTCCACGTAATCCAGGTCATCCTCAGGAGAGGCCACGATCAGCTCTTTGGTCATCACCTCTCGGACCTTAGTCTGCTTCAGCAGCTCAAGACGCCGCTCGCATTCCTTCAGTATGTCTCTTTCCGTGATTATTCCCGCTACGGCAGCTTTCTCGTCCATCACCAGCAAGGAGCCAATGTTCTTTTCCACCAGCTTCCTTACCGCATCGTAAATGGTTTCGTCCACCCCGATCGTGGCCACGTCGGGTCCCTTACTCTTCAAGATGTCTCTTACCTTCATGACGATATCTCCCCCGCCTTCTTGGATTGAGGGTTTTGATTTGGAATCCCTGTTCTCGTGAATGCTCGCTTTGGCCCATGCTCATTCCTCTGCATACTATACGGATCAGTTCAGCTCGCTTATCGTCTCCTTTAAATGGACATTCTTCGTCTTCAGCGCCCCGATTAGGTGCTGATAACACTGATCGTCCTGTCCAAGCAACTCGAGGGGGCAAATCCCGGTGCGCCTGATTCTTCCCTGGGCCAGAAGCCGCGAAACGGCCGTGCAGGTGTATCCGGTCGTGCGTGCCATGGAGGTCGTCCTGGTCTTTCGATCATAGATGTCCAGGAGATCGAAAGTGAAATGCTTTCGCTGACCACGTTTCTTTCCGTCCACCACCACGCGCATGGCGGTAAAATCCTCCTCCCCTTCACCGAACCTCCACATGGGGAACAGAAGCTGGGAAGTCAAATCCAGCGGCCGCACGTCCGTCCCCCTCACCGTGACTGGCTGGCTCCCGAAGAAGCCGGTTTCTCGAAGCATCTTCATTTTCTCCGCGTGGCCCGGGTATCTCAGGGTCTTCTCTTTCATGAAAGGCACCTTCATGGTCCTGATCAGGCTTCTCAAACCATCCGTGTTGAATGCCTCCAGCGTGCCGACGCCGGGAAAATCAAGAAGCTCGATTTCCGAGAGTGCGGGTTTGGTGACCACCTTTCCGTTCTCCACCAGCCGGGCAGGACGCACGTATTCCTGTATCACATCGGCCGGAGAAAACGGAGCCTTGTATTCGTAAGGCCAGGTTCGGACGCGAGGTAGCCCCCCCACGTAGCATCCGAATCTCTCCGTCTCATCCAAGGCGCTGGTCATGTGGCCCAGGATGAGGTTGCTGCAGCCCGGGGCAATACCGCAGTCGACCACGGCGACCACTCCCCTGTCCTTGGCCAGTTGATCCAGCTCAAACGGATCCTCCGGAAGATAGGAGATATCGACTATGCTCTTGCCTGCCAGAATAACCGCTTTCAGCGCGCGGAATCCCGCGTGCCCGGGAAGAGCCCCGATCACCAGATCGCAGTCCTCGACCAGTTCGGAAACCGTGGAGGAGTCGGAGAGGTCGGCCTTCAAAATCTTGATGCGGGACTGGTCTCCCAACCTGTCCAGACTGGCCCGGTCAATATCAACCGCGGTTACCTCCATATCTTCAGCCAGATCCTTGGCGATGGTTCCCCCAATCAGACCTGCTCCCAATACGATAGCCTTCATTGTCGCTCCTCTCCGGTGCCTGTTTTCCTTCGATTCTTGTCCCGTTCTACAAGCGTCGATCAATCAGAAGAGTACAGAGTTCGTTGGCCATTTCCTCAATGGCCTTGCCGGTGATGTCTATGACTGGCCATTTCGGATTTTTGCGGAAGATCTCGTGGCAGTACCTCAGCTCCTGTATCACGTGTCCTGCGTCTCCGTAATTTATGTCCGCGTGAGCCAGTTGAGCCAGTCTGGTTTGGCGCAAACTTACCAGAAGATCGGGATTGATGGTTAGGCCCACAATCCTCTTTTGATCGATTTTGAAAAGCTCGGCCGGGGGATCGATTCCCAGTATGATGGGGATGTTGGCGACAAGCAATCCCATATTATATGCCAGATACATACTCAGCGGCGTCTTTGACGTTCTGGATACGCCGATTATCACAACGTTTGCGTTTCGCAAATCGTGCAAACCATGTCCATCGTCGTGCTTCACTGCAAATCCCACCGCGTCGATTCGTTTGAAATAGTGATGATCGAGCTCACCCAGCAGCCCCGGTTTTGACTCCGGGGGTGAGGCCAGAAACGTGGTCAGCATGCCCAGCAACGGACCCAGAAGATCAACCGTGGGCACGTTTGCCTCATTGGCCCTGGTGGCGATCTCCCTGCGAAGGAGCGGCGTAACCAGAGTGTAGGCAATCAGCCCCCTCCTATTCGCAGCGGACTTGACGACCTGCTCAATCTGCTCCGTAGTTCTCACGTCAGGTATGCGCTCCACTTTCACGTTCTCGTGTCCGAACTGCACCAGGCTGGCCTGCAGGACTCTCTCCGCAGTGGAACCGGAACCATCCGATATGACCCAAATATGTTTGACTCTGCGACGAGAGGATTTCATTTCTCGATTCTGTAGTTGCCCAATTCCCAGACGGGAGGGCAGACGTCCCCGTCTGGGCGTCCGCTCATTGGGCTTTGTTTGGGCTCGATGAATCGAGCAACTACGACCTCCGAGTTAAAAACACTCCCTCACCACAACCCTCTCCCCGAGGGGAGAGGCGACTCTCCCTCCCTTTTCCGCCTGAGGCGGACCCGCCTGTGGCGGGATGGGAGGGATCAAGGGAGGGTGATAATAGATTTCTTGGCAATACGAACTTATCTCAATTCGTACCTGTCTAACTTGCGGTACAACGTTCTCTCGCCGATGCCCAAAAGCTGTGCGGCCTTTTTTCTGTTACCTCTGGTAAACTCAAGCGCCTTTCTGATCAGATCCTTCTCCATCTCCTCGACGTTCAAATCGGAGGGTATCTTTCCGGTTCTTCCCTGACCTGCCCAGGATGCTCCCGCCGGCTCGATTCTCTGCCCCGGCCGGGGTCCGCCCTGCTGCGAAAGGGCTTCTCTCAAGTTGATGATCTCCGATCTCAGGCTCAGGATCGCCTGGATGATAAGCTCGTGCTCGGCCGTCTCCACGGATTTGCCGGTTACCACGGGCAGCCGACGATTGGCTTGTCCCTGCTTTTGTATATACCTTCTAACATCTTCGGCTTCGATTCTCCTGTCCGGGGCCAGGGCCAGCATGCTCTCCAGGAAGTTTCTCAATTCCCGTACGTTTCCCGGCCAGTGATAGCTAATCAGAAGCTCCATGGCCTCGTCAGAGACGCCGGCGATTTTCCTAGCGCTTCGCTGGTTCAGCTTTTCGATGAAACTGTGCACCAGAATGGGGATGTCTCTGGTTCTTTCTCTTAAAGGCGGAACGTGGATCTTCACCACGGCCAGTCTGAAGAAAAGATCGCTCCGGAAACTCCCCTCCCTTACCTTCTCCTCAAGATCCTGGTTGGTGGCGGCGATGACCCTCACGTTCACTTTTATATCCGAGCTTCCTCCCACCCGCATGAAGCTCCTTTCCTCCAGCACGCGGAGCAGCTTTACCTGTGTGGCAGGTTTGAATTCCGCAATCTCATCCAAAAATATGGTGCCTCCGCTCGCGGTTTCGAAAAGCCCCTGTCTGCGGCTCACGGCACCGGTGAAGGCACCCTTCTCGTGTCCGAAGAGTTCGCTCTCCACTATCCCTTCCGCCAGCGCGCCGACGTTGGCTGCCACGAACGGCTTTTCCTTTCTTTTGCTGTTGGCGTGGATGGCACGAGCGACAAGCTCTTTTCCGGTTCCGGATTCGCCGGTGATCAGCACCGTGATGTCGGTGGGAGCCACCTGAAGAGCCGACTCGGCAATCTGCTTCAGCTGAATGGATTTGCCCACCAGCCCGCAGGATTCCAGAAACTCCCTTTCTTTCAGAAGCTTGGTGACCTTGACGTGGAGGTCCTCGGGTTTCAGCGGAATCTCGAACACGTCATCTGCACCGCAATCCACAAGCTCCTGCTGCCGGTAGAGCTCCCCAGCCGGTAACCCAACCAGGATATCCGCACCAGGAGCTTTCGACATCATCCTTCTGATAAGCACATGGCAGGAGAAATCGGCCAGCCGGGAATCGGTGATCACCACGCCAAATTCCTTTTCCCTCAATCTCTTCAGCCCCTCCCGACTTGCGGGAACCGTCTCGATCTGCAGGCGCAGGTCAGAAAGTGCCTTGCCGATTCCCTTCAGAAGCTCCGTGTCCGGGCTGACGATCAATATGTCGGCTGAGTCATTCATCGGATACGACAATTCCTCTGGCTGCTCTCCACAAATAGACGAAATCTGGAGTGTTCACGCTTACGGGCCGTATGGCTTTAGCTGAACCTGCCGCAAGTCCACTCTTGAAAGGGCCCGCAGGCCAAACTGAAGTGGTATATCCCGCCAAAGGCGCAACTTGACACTCCAGAGCGACATCTGACACGTCAAAAGTAAGAACAAAAGGTGAAATCCACAACTGAAAAATCTCACCTCCGTCTTCGCGTTCTTTTGCCCTTTCTTCCCTTTCCCCTGGGTATCCGAAGACTTCTCCCGGCGAGCACGAAGTCGATTTCCTTTTGTTCCTTGTCGACCCTCACCACCTGGACCTTCAACCTGTCCCCCAGTTTATAGATCCTCTTGCTGCGCCTACCCACCCATCTTCTGCCTCTTTCATCGAAAATGTAATAGTCATCGCCCAAGCTGGAGACACGCACCAGCCCCTCCGCCAGGGAATTATCCAGCCTCACGAAAAAACCGAACGGAACCACGCCTGAGATCAGGCCTTCGAACTGGTCTCCCAACTTATCCTGCATGAACTCCATCTGCTTGATCTTGACCGACTCCCTTTCTGCCTCTTCTGCCAGTCGCTCTCTCTCGGAGGTGATCTCCCCGATCCTGGGCAGGCGATGAAGCATTCGGCTTTGCCGCTTCACCGTGTATAGTTCCCCCTGCAACTGTTTCAGTATCCTGTGTACCAGAAGATCCGGGTATCGTCTTATGGGCGATGTGAAGTGCGTGTAGTGGGAAAAAGCCAGACCGAAATGTCCCACGTTCTCCGGCGAATAACATGCTTTCTTCAAGGATCTGAGCAGAATCTCGTTGATCAGGCCCTCCTCCGGTTTTCCCTCCAGCGACTTTAGAAACCTCTGAATCCTCAAAGGACGAATCCGGCCAGACACCTTGAAAGAATAGCCCAGCATCGCCACGAAATCCGAGAAGGCCTCCATCTTCTCCTGATCAGGCTCCTCATGCACCCGATACAAAAACGGCACCGAGATGCGGGCCACCTGTTCCGCCACGGTCTGGTTGGCCAGGAGCATGAACTCCTCGATCAGGCGGTGGCTCTCCAGTCTGGCCACCTGGAGGATGTCCAGAACCCTGCCGTCTTCACCCAGCACCACCCGCGCCTCCGGCAGGTCAAAATCCAGGCTGCCCCTGGCCAGTCTTCTAGCCAGAAGCTTTCTGCTGAGCTTTCTCATTTCCAGTAGATCGCCCTTTAGGCCTTCCACTCTCCTGCTCGCCGAGCCGGTATCGAAGAACTCCTGCACCTCGTCGTAGTTGAGCTTTGCCCGGCTCCTTATCACGCTCTTTTTAATCTCGTAGTTAACCCTTTTTCCCTCGGAGTCAAGTTCCATGATGACGCTGTAAGTCAGCCTGACGCGGTTCGGCTTCAGGCTGCATATGTCGTTGGACAGCCTCTCCGGCAGCATGGGTATGACTCTATCTACCAGGTAGACCGAGTTTCCCCTGTTGAGCGCCTCGCGATCCAGCGCGGAATCCTCGGCCACGTAATGGGAAACATCCGCTATGTGCACCCCCAGAAGATAGTTCCCGTCAGGCGCCACCTCCAGTGATACTGCATCGTCGTGGTCCTTGGCGTCCGCCGGGTCTATGGTGAAGCAGTTCTTGCCGCGCAGATCCAGCCTGCCCTGCAACTGGTCAGTCTCCACCTTTTGGGGAAGTGAACGCAGTTCCTCCTCCACTTCCTGAGGGAAGCTTAAGGGGAGCCCGAATTCCTTGATCAGGCAGAGCATGTCCATGCCCGGCTCATCCGGATACCCCAGCACCTCGGTAATTCGGCCTTCGGGTCCGGTGTGAACTTCCGGCCAGTCCGCAAAGGACACCACCACCTTCTGTCCATCCTGCGCATCCTCGGAGTCCTCCGGAGGGATATAGATGTCTCTCGAGAGTCGGCGATCGTCGGGCGTAACATAGTCGATGAACTTGCTCTTGCGGTAGGTTCCAACCAGGCTCCCTTTGGCTCTTTTGAGAATCCTGGTTATGGCTCCCTCGCGAGCCGGACCCCTTCCTTTCCCCAGCACCGTGACCACCACCCTGTCGCCGTGAAAGGCATATCCCATGTTTTCTTCACGAATGTATACGTCGTCGCTGCCGTCCTCCGGCACCACGAACCCGTACCCGCTTTTTCCCGACACCAGCCTGCCTACCACCACGTTCATTTTTCCCGGCAGTCCAATCCGGCCCCTTTTCCTTCTCACCAGCAGACCGTATCTCAGCATGGACCTGATGGCTCGCCTGAAATCGCCATACTTCTCGTCGGGGATATCCATCTTTTTGGCCAGCTCTCGCAGCTTCAATGGCTGGTATGAGCCGCCGGCAAGAAACTCCAAAATCTTTTCTGGATACGTGCCCATGGGATTAGATGCGATTCCGTCCGGAGCCGGAGCCTCTCTTCTACTCTGCGTTTAAGCGGATCATGGGGATAGTCGCCTTAGTTTTTCTCGCCGCGTCGTAACTTCTAAGGATTTCAATCTGATTCATGCCTTCCGCGGTGAGCATGTCATAGACATCCGGATTGAACTCTGTATCAGTGCCACCGCCGCCTTGATCTGCCGAAGGCAACAGGCCCACCCCAGCAAACCTCCCCACTCCGTAAGCCTTTTTCTTATGGCCTCCTTTTTGACCGCCGCTCAGAACCTGAATCTTCCAGGTCGAATCCGGCGTGCCAATTAACGATCTTGGCAGGGCAAAATAGATCTCATTCTCCCTGATGTGGCTTTGAAGGGAGAAGGCCCGCAGAAACATCGCCTGCCACACCCAGTTCTGATCGTACAGCAGGACTCCGGCGTTGCTGACCTCTATGACGAATTCATAGGCGTCCGTTTCGTGGAATCGAACCTGGCCGTTTTCGAATTGCAGCTCGGTGCTCCCGCTGTTTTTTCTGCCGTCGGAATCGATGGCGATGGCGGCAAAGGTGCCGTTGAATGCTTCATCCGATGAGACTTCCTCTCGATTCAAGTCGGCGAATTCCAGCTTAAAGTACACCATCTCATCATCCAGGCTGAGCTTCAGCCCGGTCAGATCGAAAATGCCGGGGAGAGCTTTCTGGTTTTTGGGATAGGTGTAGTCGCCATCGCCTGTATCATCGCCCTCCTGATCTTTGACGTAGCATATTCTGGTGCAGTTAATCGGCTCGTCGATTCTCACCTCCGGCAGGCTCATGCCCAGAACGAAGGTCTCCCACTCCTGGCGCACCTCGCTCAGACTCGTTCGCAATACTGCCCTCAAGGCCTCCCTTTGTTCAGCGGCAGAATGGCCAGCCGCAAATAGGCCTTTCAGCCGGAGGATTCCTCTGGTATCTATAAGGAACTTGGCAAAGGACGCTGTCAGTCCCGCGCCCTCATTTGCCCCATACCTCCAGGGGTTTCGAACCAACGAGTCCAGTGCAATGTCCGGCTTACGTTCAAGCTCTTGCTTCGCCCAGAACAGAAGAAGATCCGGGGAGAAAAAGGACGCTCCGCCCAGGTAATAGGCCAAGCCCTCGTCCAGATACTCCGGCTGGATGCGCAGCCCTTCCTGGGGGAGCATTCGATAGGAGATTACGTGAACGATCTCGTGAGGTGCGGATTTCGACACCGATGCCACCACCCCATTGGGAACGTAGCTTCGGGCCAGCGAGCCCTCTAACCCAAAGAGCTGTCCAACCTCAGCCACGGAATCGCATTTGTAGTAATCGACCTTGTCCTGGTAATCCACACGCAGGGCTTTGACTGTCCTCTCGTAGAATCGATCCATGCAGTCAAGCAGGACATGGTCCGGCTCCTCCTCTTCGCTCTTATAATGGTAGACGAAGTGCTCCGACTCCTTGTCAAGCCAACCTTCGGTGTGAACAAAAATGGGGTTTGCCCCCACCATTCTGCCGTCGGCTTTCACGAAATATCTTTCGTCCGTTTGAATGGGGCCGGCCCTGCCTTCCCCGTAGTACCACTCGACGCGCAACGAAACGTATCCTCCCCTGTCTTCCGCCTCTGTTATTCGGTAATTGAGCTGTCGGTGATCAGGTTGTCGCAAGGCCAGATATCCCCACTGCCAGTCATACACCGCGTATGTCTCGACCTCTTTTCGGTTCCAGAATCTACTTGCTTCTTCTAAAGACCCATGCAGCAGAGCACGGGCGTAATCACGGAAGGCCTCTTGGGCCCGCTCGACTTTGCCGGTTGCCTCGCCAGCATAGTTGCCTACCAGCATCAGGCAGGATGCGACCAGAACGACGCTTCCCAACCTCTTGGAATCAAGCCCAGCCGTCATGATCGAATGATATGACGGTCGACGGTGCTTGTCAAACGAAAAAGCCCGGAGCAAACTTCAGCTCCGGGCCTCGGTCGAACCAAGCGCAAGCGGAAATGGGTTTTCTAGAATCCGAATCCTTTGCCGTGGGGACGGAAACCTCTAAGGTGGCCGCGGCGAGAATCCCGTCCTTTTCCCATCCTTTCCCTCTTAAACTTACCTCGCATTTGGATGAACTTCTCAAACTGCTCCGGGGTCAGAACCTCCTTCATGGCCAGCTTCCGTTCGACCTCATTTTTGAGTACCCTCTTCTGGGCCTCGGCCACCTGATCCACCAGCCTGGCGATCTCCTTCTCGTCTGTACTCTCCTGCATCATCTGATGACGAAGCTCCAATCGAGCCTCCTTCAGATCGGCCCTCAGCCCGATTGAGGTCTTCCTGAAGTTGTACTGAATCTCCCGCATTTCCTTGATCTGTTGATCCGTCAAGCCCAGCTCGTCTCCCATCTCCCCGGAACGACGACCGGGCCGCTCAGCATAGACCAAGGAAAACACCAGCAGTGCCGCAACCACCGCAGCCGCCAGCAGGATCGGGTTTCTTTTCCTCGCCATTCTTCACCTCCTTCATTGTATTGACGTTTGAGACAGACTGACGTGAATTAGGCTGTCCACACCACTTATCGGCCGGGCTCTCTGTACCGCCGGCCTCTCCCTCTCATGTGCTCGATACTCTCCTTGAGCCGCTTTTCGAATCTCTCCTCGAAGAGCAAGAGTTTGGCCTGCTGCTTTACGGTAAGTATCTCCTTGCTCTCTACATAAAACCGATCCATGTCGCCTTGGAAAATCTTCCTGGCGTCCTCCAGCATCATCAGATTCTCGCCGAGCTTTTTCTCGTCGGTCTTCTCCGCCTGCAGAGCAGACTCCAGCTCTCTAAATAGCTCTCGCCTGCTGTCTCGGAATTTCCGTTTTGCATCCTGGAATTCCTTTAACAGCGGCAGAAACTGCATCGATTGCTCCGAGGTGAGGTCTAAGGCTTCCAGAAGCTTCCACATACGCAGAGTCTCGATATTCTCCCGTATTCTCTCCCTTTCCTCGAAGCGGCTTTCCGAATCAGGCGGTGGCGGAGGCTGCCCCCGGACGCTGGTGCTCAGGCCGAGCGCCAGGATGAGGCTCAGCCAGACTAAGATCGACCCTTTGTTCAGTCGCTTCGTCATAGTCTTCTCCTCGCTGGGTTGATGCGTCAAGGGCCTCTCCCGTAAAGCCGAAAACCGGCAGAGCCCTTATAGTATGTCTCCAATCTTCAGATTTCTTACCCGCTCCTCCAGCCGCCTGAGCTCCTCCAAGCTCAACTCGCCCAGGACCGAACCTAAATCCGTCTGCTCAGCGTAGTCTTGTTCCAGGATCTCTTCCGCGAGGCCAAGCTCTGCTAGAGCGCCGTTGGACAGAAGTATCTCAGCCGGGAAGTATTCCTCTCCGTAGGATGTTATGATTTCAACCAGCTGGTCCGCATAGCTGTAAGGATCCGATAAAGCAAGTGTGGTTTCCATGGCAGGCTCCTCCACGTATTCATCCAGACCTCTTTGGTCCAGGGTAAGAAGAGACCAGCTCAGTATCGCCATCGCCAGAACGCCCGCCAATCCCAATGCCCATTTGACCCTTGGCTCAAGAAGGCTCCCTCGTCTCTCCTGCCCATCGATCCTTGATCTCACCTCCGGCACGAAGTTGACCCAGAAACTTTCTTCACGCGGCGGCACGTTGTCTTTGGCCAGTATCCCGTACGTGCGTTCGATTTCCTCGAGACTGCGTCTGCAACCCTGGCAGCCTTTCAGGTGCTCCTCCACGCTCTTTTTCCTATCCGCGTTGAGTGACTTTTCGTGATACTCTATCAGGAGCCTATCGATTTCTTTGCATCCCATATTCATCCCGAGTCCTTTCAGCGAAGGTGCGCCAAGAGCTTTTGCAGTTTCCTTATGGCCTGGAAGTAGTTTGCTTTGGCCGCTCCCTCCGATATCCCCATTATCTCGGCAATCTCCCGATGAGACAGTCCCTGATAATACTTGAGGACAAAAGCACTCCTCTGTCTGACAGGCAGGCTTCTGACTGCCTTACCGATGGCCTCTCTCAGCTCTTCTGTCTCCATTTTCTCCGCGGCTGAAGCGGTCGGTGCCCGCTTTTGGGACAGATCAAGAATGGACAGAAACGAACTGAACTTATCCCTTCTTGAGAAGTTGATGCTCAAATTCACCGCTATTTTGGTCAGCCAGACGTAGAAGCTCGATCTCTCCTCGAAAGCCTTCAATCCTCTGTATGCCCTCACGAACGCCTCCATAGACAGATCAGCTGCGTCCTCACGGTTCCTTACCATTCGATATATCAAATCGTAGACTTTCTTCTGATACCTAAGCACCAACTGGTTGAAGGCCTTCTCGTCACCTTGCTTGAACCTCCTAACCAGGCTGGAGTCTCCGTCACCTTTCATCCCATCTTCTTTCATTTATACTGACCCCGGAAGCCTTCCATAGGTTTAAAGGCTTTTTCACCTAAAGATCCCTCGTCCCGGACGGGTAATCCCGGCCGGAACCGCATCGAGGGCCAGACGGCTGTGGCCGCAGCAAAAGACGGCCCGTGCCTGCGCCTGCAAAAAACCAGCACCTAATTCAAGTCCGGTGCTGGCACAATCTACAACAGACTTCTCAATATCCGCCGAGTCAACTGCCCCCTAGTCCCTCTTGCTTCTGATCAAGACTTTTGAGTACTCGTTCATGTTTTGCAGGACCACTCCGGTCCCCCTTACCACGCAGGTCAGCGGATCCTCCGCTATGTTTATGGGGAGGTTGGTCTCTTCTCTCAGCCTTTTGTCCAAACCTTTCAGCAGGGCGCCCCCTCCGGTAACCACGATGCCGGTATCCAGAATGTCCGCAGAAAGCTCCGGCGGTGTTTCCTCCAGAGCCTGTCTCACCGCCTCTATTATGGCATCCACCGGCTCGCTCAAGGCCTCCCTCACTTGTACCGAGCTTATCTTCATGGTCTTGGGAATGCCCGCCACCAGGTCACGCCCCTTTATCTCCATGCTCTCCTCCTCTTCGGGAGGGTAGGCGGAGCCAATCTCTATCTTTATCTGCTCGGCGGTTCTCTCCCCGATCAGGAGATTGTAATTCTTCTTCAGATAGAGCATTATAGCCTCGTCCATTTCGTCCCCCCCTATGCGAATGGAGATGTTGTTGACGATGCCGTCCAGCGCTATGACGGCAATCTCGGAGGTGCCTCCGCCGATGTCTATGACCATGCTGCCGGAGGGCTCATGAACCGGCAGTCCCACTCCGATGGCGGCAGCCATGGGCTCCTGAATCAGAAACACCTCCCTGGCCCCGGCGTTTTCGGCCGAATCGCGGACGGCTCTTTTCTCCACTTCGGTGATTCCGGAGGGAACGGAGATCACGATGCGGGGTTTCATCAGATACTTACGCCGGACCGCCTGTCGAATGAAGTCGGATAGAAGCTTCTCGGTTATCTCAAAATCCGCTATGACGCCGTCCTTTAGAGGTCTTATGGCCACTATCTCGCCAGGCGTCCTTCCCACCATCTCCTTGGCTTTGGTTCCCACCGCCACCACCTTCTTGGTGGAGACCTCAATGGCCACCACCGACGGCTGGTCCAACACGATTTTCTGGCCCAGCCATACCAGGGTGTTGGCCGTACCCAGATCTATGCCGATATCGTTCGAAATTAGATTAAGAAAGCCCATCGTTCCTCCGAAAGTCCTTTTCAGAAAGATTCAGGAAAGACAAATTAGAGTCTTGTGGCAGCAGACGCATCCTTTGGCGCTTCGGCAGGTCGAAGCCGAGAATCGCGCCCATGCGCCGCCGCAGGAGATTCATTCTTGACCCCCTCGGTTCTCCTCCTCTTCTCCCAGATAGATGTATCTGTCTATAAGATGGACCCAGTCGCTCCATCTTTTCCCCTTGATCTTCTGGGTCTTTATGATATGGGCGAAAGCATCCGCCTTGGCGTCCATCTCATCGGCGTAGTATAACACGATCGCCTCGATGGTCTGGGGCACTACCGGCGATGCAAACTCCAGCTGCCCCTGATGGGACAGTATCAGATGTTTGAGCTGAAGAGCCAGATCCGGAGGAAAGCCCTCGATCATTTCTATCTTGCTGGCGATCAGCTCCTCTCCGGATACTATGTGTCCCACCAGCCTGCCCTCATCGGTATAGTCGAAGAAACCCTTGGCAGAATAGCTGTCTATCTTGCCGATGTCATGCAGCAGCGCCCCGGTGATCAGCAGATCACGGTTCACCAGGTCATACATGCCCGCCGCCTTCTCACAGATCTGCACCACGTTCAGGGTATGCGACAAAAGCCCGCCCAGGTAAGCATGGTGCCAGAGCTTTCCGCCAGGGGTGCGTTTTAATCCTTCCACCATCGAGGAGTCTTGCACAAGAAGCTCAAGGAGCTTTCTCAGGTGTCGATCGTGGATGCTCGAGATGACGTTTTCGAATTCTCGAAACAGCGTATCTGCGTCTCTCTCCGAGGAGGGCAAGAAGTCCGAAAGCTTAAACTCGCTCTGTTTGGCCTTCCTGAGTTTTTCCACCTTTAGTTGGGACGTCTCCTTATAGGTGGTCACCCGTCCCCTGATCTTGACGATCTCCCCCGCTTCCGCCTGATCATAGATCTGTTCAGGATTATCCCACGCCACTCCATCGATCCGTCCGGTTTTGTCTCCCAGCTCCAGCTTCAGGAACTTCTGGCCGTCGTATTCCTTTATGTCCTTCTTGCGGAGCACAAAGAAGTCAACGACCTCATTTCCCGGCTTCAGATCTTTCACAAACAGGCTTTTCATTCTCCAAGCGGCATCCCGAGTCTTTCTCAAACGAGTCAGGAATAAACGAGTTAATAATATAGAGCACCCGGTCGATCAAAGTCAAGGACAAAATCCTTGTCGCCGTCCCGGCCCGGAGTTATATTCGACTCCGAGCCAGACCGACTGAGCCATGAAGATACTGTATCGATACATATTCCGGGAGCACGTGGGCCCGTTCTTCTTCGGCCTGGCCGTGATCATGTTCATACTGCTGATGGACTTTATCCGAGACATTCTGGACATGATCATAAACAAGGGTCTGAACGTCTTCACCATTCTGCAGGTTTTCGGGCTGAACTTGGCCTGGATGCTGGCGCTGGCCATACCCATGGCCGTGCTGGTGGCCACCCTGATGGCCTTTGGAAGGCTTTCCCAGGACAACGAGATAACCGCTTTGAAAGCCGGGGGGGTCAGCATCTACCGGCTTGTTCTTCCCGCGCTGGCCGCTTCGGTGGTCCTGGCCGCAGGCATGGCCTTTTTCAATGACAGGGTTCTGCCGGAGTTGAATCACCGCTCTCGCCTGCTGGCATCCGACATCCACCAGAAGCGCCCCACCCTCAACGTAAAGGAAAACGTGTTCATGGACGAGATCCCCGGATACAGCATTCTGGTCAAGAAGGTCGATCCGCACTCCTCCGACGTGATGGGGGTAACCATATACGACCACAAGAACCGGCGTACCCCCCTGACCATCGTGGCCGAACGGGGACAGCTGGAATTTGCCGGCGACGGAGGTACTCTGGTCTTCCGGCTTTTCAACGGCGAGATACACGAAACCGACGAGAAGAACCCCGAAAAGCGCAGGTTGATAAGATTTCACAGGCACACGCTCTACATCCAGGACGTGAGCAGTAAGCTGATCCGCTCCTATTCCGACTTCCGGACCGACAGGGAGAAGACCTCGGCCCAGATGCTGGAAGAGGTAGAAAAGATGGGAGCCGCAATCCTGGCCTCGCAGCAAAGGATGGCGGAGACAGCCAGGCTGGCCTGGGATAAGGTCAGGCCGGGAAACGATTCGAGCGGGGTGGCAAGCGACAAAGGATCCCTGGAAAATCTGATCAAGGACAATCAAACCGTTCTGAATCAAATTCTTTCCGAAGAGCAAAACATCAAGAACAAAAAAAGACACGCCAACACCCTCATGGTGGAAGTGCACAAGAAGTATGCGCTGGCGGCGGCCTGCATAGTGTTCGTACTGGTGGGGGCGCCGCTGGGCATAATGGCGAGAAAGGGCGGGATAGTGGGCGTTGCTCTTAGCCTGGGATTCTTCGTCCTCTACTGGGCGTTTCTCATCGGGGGCGAGGAGCTGGCAGACAGATCCCTTATCCCCGCCTTCTGGGCCATGTGGTCTGCCAACGTTCTCATCGGGGGAGCCGGCATCTATATCCTGGTGAAGTCTGCCAAGGAAACCAGGTTCATCTCCTGGGAATGGACCAACAAACTTGTACCCAAGAGATTCCGACGGGGCGTCGATCTGGCGATTACGAGTAAAATGAGCTGATCTTGCCCGGGACTCGTCCAGGAGACGAAGGTTAACGATTTCGCGGAAGACAGGTCGGATGAGGATACTGGATAGATATTTGGTGCGGCAGTTCTGCTTTGCCCTGCTTTTCAGCCTGATAGCCTTCTGGGTAATCTTTCTGGTGGTGGATCTGGTCGAGCAGCTGGACAAATTCATTGACAGAGAAGCATCCCTGTTTATGGTGCTAAAATACTACTTCTTCTACACCCCCTACATTGTTGCCCTGACCCTTCCTGTGGCCATGCTTTTGGCCTGCCTCTTCTCCCTGGGGCAACTGGCCAGACACAACGAGCTCACCGCCATGAAATCGGCAGGCATCAGCCTCTACCGAATTCTGCTCCCCGTTTTTGCCTTGTCGTTTGGGGTCAGCGTCCTGGTGATAGGTTTCGGCGGGTGGGTCGTTCCTCTGGCTTACGAAAAGAAGGAAGAGATCAAAACGGTTGAGATCGAGAAGGGCAAAAAGGAAAAAGACATGCTTCTGGAGAATATCTTTGTCCAGGACCAGGAAGGAAGGATACTCCATTTGGCCACTTACGACACCAAGCAGAAGCTGGGAACCGGTGCTCTGGTGCAGAGATTCGAAGAAAACCGGCTGAAAGAGGAGATCAGAGCTGAGAGGTTAATCTGGCGCAACGACGGCTGGGTTTTCGAGAATGGAGTGCATAGAATCTTCTCTGATTCCGTGCCCGAACCTCAAGCTGCAGAAAAGCCGGAGAGGACCAGGGAGGATTCGCTTCCCGTAAATCCCGCCGAGGAGTTCCGCGCTTTCCGCGAGCTTTTCCAGATGGATCTGAAGATTAAGCCCGAAGCTCTGGGCCGAAAGCGGAAGAAGCCCGATGAGATGGGATACCTCGAGCTGGCCGAGTACGTGAAGCTGAAAAGAAGAAGCGGTCAGATCGTGGCAAAGGAAAGAACCGACCTGCACGTGAAAATAGCTTTTCCCTTTGTGAACTTCATCATAGTTCTGCTGGGCGCTCCTCTGGCCGCAAATCCCAAAAGATCAGGATTGGCAATCGGGTTCGCCCTGAGTCTTTTTATCAGCTTTGTCTATTATACCCTGATCCGCATGTGCCAGTCCTTTGGGTACTCGGAGAAACTCTCCCCGCTTCTGGCGGCCTGGGCGGCGAACATCCTGTTTGCCGTCCTGGGGACTATTCTTCTTGTGAGGGCAAAAAAGTAGTTCCCATTGCTGAAAAATGCTCCAAAGTGGCGGGTTTCGGGTGAGACGACCGGAACGACGCGGGCTGTTGGCGGATTAGTCGAATTCGACGGATGACCCAACCCATCGGGGCGCGGCTTGCTGGTCAGGTCACGGGGTTTTGGCCAGAGCCACCCCCATCATTTATTTGCTTGCTTTTTGCCTGCGAGTTTCTACATTACTAACTTAGAGCTTTTGAGTTCTCCACCATCAATCTGTAGCTGTTCCCGAAAGGAAGGGCGATGCAGGCTGGGGTGAGAGACTCAACAGGCAAGACCTTTTTCCCAGGATCAAGGAGGGGAATATGGAATTCCGAGTTTACAAGGTGCCCATGCCGGAAAAGACCAATGTTATCATAGGTCAAACCCATTTCATTAAAACGGCAGAGGATCTGTATGAGATACTGACGGCGTCCATGCCGGGGATAAAATTCGGTCTGGCTTTCTGCGAGGCCTCAGGCCCCTGCCTGGTGAGATCGGAAGGTAACGACGTGGAGCTCAAAAAACTGGCCGCTCAGAGCGCTTTCGACATCGGCGCGGGACACACGTTCATAATCTATCTCAGGAACGCCTATCCTATCAATGTATTGAACGCAATCAAGAACTGCCAGGAGGTTACCGGGATCTTCTGTGCCACAGCCAACCCTCTACAGTTGGTGATAGCCGAAACGGAGCAGGGCCGGGGCATTACGGGGGTGATAGACGGCTACGTTCCCAAGAGAGTGGAGACGGAGGAAGAGGTCAAAGATAGGAAACAGTTCTTAAGGAGAATCGGCTACAAGCTGAGCTGGTAGCAAAAGCGCCGCGGATTTGGCGGCGTGGAGCGGGCGTGCCCTCCTCACCGGGCAGTTTGCCAGTCGAATCATCGCATGCCTCCCTCCTCCCTGCCCATCGACAAACTTACAGCAGCAGAAGGACCGGTGGGGAGGGTCAAACGCGTGGACTGACAACCTTCGCCTGCTTCGGATGAGATACCGTCTTCGCGGTTCGCGAAGCCATTCTGCGCCGACGCGCCGAATGGCTTCAAAACAAGAATCCTTAAGGTTTCGGATTTCTATGATTGAATACGAGAACGGCATTCACATCAAAGGCACAGACCTGTGGCTGGATGCCCGAAGGAAGACCGACTTCTGTTTTGTTTCCCACGCCCACGCCGATCACGCGATCAAACACGCCGAGATTCTCGCCACCACGGAAACTGCCAGGCTGTTTCAGCATCGATACGGAAAGGCCACATTCCGCACACTGGAATACTACCGTCCCAGAAAGATCAGAGGTCTCAAGCTTCAGCTTTTCCCGTCAGGTCACATCTTGGGCGGTGCCCAGATAGCCATAGAGAACGGTGGAGTCCGGATAGTTTATACCGGAGACTTCAAACTGAGAAAAAGCATGACCGCCAGCAGGGCGGAAGTGAGAAAGTGTGATATTCTTATTATGGAGTCTACATTTGGACGCCCGCACTACGTTTTTCCTACGCCGGCTGAAATACATACCCGGATGGCCGAGTTCGTGGAACAGGCCAGGGCCAGCCGGAGGGTGCCGGTTTTTGTGGCTTACTCACTGGGCAAAGCTCAGGAAGCCATGAAAATCCTCTCCAATCGCGGTTACAGGCTCAGCGTGCACCAGTCCGTCTACAACATCGCCAAGATCTATGAAGAATTCGGGATAAGATTCAGAGATTACAAATTATTCGAGGAAGGAGATCATCTGCACAGAGTGCTGATCCTTCCTCCCCAGGCCCAAAGATCCAGGATGCTTGCAGGCATTCCTCGAAAGAGAGTGGCCATGCTGACCGGTTGGGCTGTGGACCGGGATGTCAGCTATTATTCCGGCGCAAACGAGGCGATTCCGCTTTCCGATCACGCAGATTTTTCCGGGCTGATTCAGTACGTGAAGAAAGCTCAGCCGCAGAAGGTCTATA